>NZ_JAUBTG010000033.1:52197-69045 GCF_036702395.1 Microcoleus sp. D3_18_C2
TAGGGGCGGGTTCACCAACCATCATCGCCGGAAACAAACAATCTCAAAAACCCGCCCCCACCCAACGATAAATCATCACCTACATTTAGGAATTAAATATAAATATCAGGTTGATGTGAATTATTGGTGAGTGAGTGGGGCGGGTTTTTATATATTGTTGGTTATCATTATATATTGTTGGTGAACCCGCCCCTACGAGTTCGCCAATTGTACAATAACGAATCAACCAGACATAATATCACTTCTTGTTTTTTCTTTCATCTTTCCGCAAAGATTCCAGAATAGAACTGCCCACATAATTGCTAAAAACTACCTCTCCAGCTTGATTGTAGTGGCAGCAGCTATCTACATAAACTGCCTCTTTAGTCTTGTCAAAAACATTGACAGCATTCACTAGATTGATCTTATTTTTTTCCAAATTAGGAAACTTCTTGAAAAGAGCCGGATATCCAATTTGCACAGCTTTAGCATAAGGAGTATCCTTATTAAAAGCAATCTGCTTTTCGGATTCACTAAACACCCTTTTCGTCTGATAATATTGATTAGGCTGAAGAACATGAAAATAAGGCACATTACTAGCAGACAGAACTTTGTGCATAAAAATTGAACTTTTTACCCAATTCTGGGCCATTTGTTCAAAAGCGGCTGAATCCGGTAAAACTGACTTATTAGTATTGATATAAATAACGCTGCCGCCGTCATCTTTTTTTTGTGTAGTCCGTTCTTGTTCAAACTTAATAACATCGGTTTTATAGTTATTAACTAAATTTTGAACGTAAACAGAAGTCAAAGCATCGCACGCAGCTAAAGAGCAGTTTTGCAAACGTTCCAAACCCTGACTAATCCTAGCTTTATTTTCTTGGATTCTGATAGTTGCTTTCATCGCTTTTGTAGAAAGGCTATTATTCGCCAAGCTAGTCAGCGGCAAAATGTGCTGAATACTTGGCATTGTCAAATCGACTTGATTTTTATTGTTTAAGTTAGAAAGTGCTACTTCATTAAAACCATCTATATTGACTACCAGATCCAGTTCTTGCCCTAAAGCCAAAAAATAGTTTAGAATTAATAATTGCTGGGGTTGTTTGTAGCCTCCGGTAGCAAAAGACAAAATTACAAATTCTTTATCTTTCAAACCCGGAAGCTGCTTGAGGTATTGAGGCAAAATTTTGTTTTGAACTTCAAATACTGCATAATTAGAAGCCACAGAACCGCCAAAAACTCCGATAATAAATTGATTTTTCTTGGTTTTTTTCAAAGGGTAATCATAAGGAGAGATAAATCCGTAGTTGTTAACCTTAAAACCAGGGCGAAAATCGGGGCCTGGTTGTTGAATAAATCCAAAAAAAGGATGAAACCTTTCAACAATAGACTGATTCAGCCGCACTCCTTCTAAATTAATTCCTAAATCTGACTTGTTTTGCACCTTTTCTCTAGCATAGAAAAATTGCTTGTGCTTGAGAAAATACCATCCCAAGGAACCGACTTCGAGGAAAACCAGTAAAAGCGCTAAGTTAATCAAAGTTATCTTGAGGAATTCTTGCCCTCTTTTGAGAAATTTTAAATCTTTCATAAACCTCTATTTCGATTCTCTTACTACTTTAATAATAGAACTAGAAACATAGTTTGCCAATAGTTCGTCTCCGACTGAATTATAGTGGCAGCAGGCATCTTTGTAAACCGTTTCTTTGGTATTGTCTAAAATATTCACTGCACTAAAAATATTAACCCCAGCTTTTTGCAAATCATCGACTTTGGACAACAACACCGGATAACCTTTTTTCACTCCTTCAATGTAGGGACTCTCTTTGTTAATCGCGATTTCGTTTTCCTTGGCGGTAAACGCTCGCTGAGTGGGATAATACTGGTTGGGCTGGATAAAGTGAAAATACTTAATTTTTCTACTTGATAAAATTTGATTCATGCCGATCGACGATTCGTACCACATCGATGCCATTTTGTCAAAAGCAGCGGCGTCCTGCAAAACAAAGTCAGCTTTGGGAATGTAGACTATACCGCTATTTGCCGTGTCGGAGTTGGATTGTTTGACTTGTGAATCGTACTTGACAACTGCTTGCTGGTAATTGTTGACTAATTGTTTCACCTGTAGCGAGGTGACAGCGTGACACAAAGCAAGTTGACAAGTTTGCAATTTGTCAATACCTGCTTTTAATTGTTTTTTGTTTTCGTTAATTTGCACGATCGAGCTCATCGCTTCCGGCGACAAGTTGTTGTTGGCTAAACCAGTCAGAGGCTGTATGTGCTGAACGCTGGGCATTCCTATTTCTACTTGGGCTTTGTTGTTTAAATTTGACAGCGCTACTTCGTTAAAACCATCAATATTGATGACTAAATCTAATTCTTGACCCAAAGCCAGAAAGTAATTTAAAATCAATAATTGTTGGGGCTGTTTGTAGCCGCCATTCCCAAAATTTAAAACAATAATTTCCTTGTTGGCAAATTCTGGATAAGTTTTCAATTTGTTAGACAATCTGCGAGTTACGTATTCATCGACTGCAAAATTATTCGCAACTGAACCGCCAAAAACTCCGATGATAACTTGATTTTTATTAGTTTTAATAAACGGATATTCGTAAAGTGAAAAAAAGCCGTGTTTGTTGACTTTTAACTTTAATTTTTCATTGGTGAAAGCACCTTGTTTGAGTACATAGCCAAAAAGTGGGTGCAGTCTTTCTACGATAGATTCATCAAGTCTAATGCCGATCCTTTCAATATCTTCTACTACTTTTTCTTTGGCTTTAGTTCTGGTATAAAAAAACTGTTTTTGGTTGAGAAAATAAAAAGCTAGGGACAAAGCTTCCAGAGAAATAAAGGCGATCGCCAAATTAACCGCGATTATACTTAATATATTTTTGCCTTTTTTCAGCGCCGTTGAATCTTTCATGAAATTTGACTGATTACGGTTGTTTTTTGGGGAATTGAGACTGCTTCAAATTTTCGCACAAATTGCGGTTAATCAGGATACTAGCCAGTCGGTGTCCGAGTTCATTCCAGTGACCCCCACAGGGTACAGAATTATCAAAACCGTGGGCGCAGACTTGATATTTTTCAGTATAACCTTGAAACTGTTCGGATAAATTCAGTACCCGAAAACCCTCGCGCGCGCCCAATTTTTCCAGCCGCCTATCGGGATAAAACAAATCCTGAATGTTGTTCTTTTTCGTAAAATCTTTTCGCATCTTGGCATCCCGTTCAACTTGGATCGGATCGCCGATCGTCACAAGCAAGAACTCAGCATTTTTCTGCACGACTTCATTCCGCATCGTCACTATCAAACCCTCTGTCACCCTCCAAGCCTCTTCCCAAGCTGCATTCTCAGGTTCCTTGAGGTTTTTGGTACTTAAAGTGGTAAAATCCTCAGATAACTCGCGCTTTTTCCTTTCTAAGTCTACTTTTTTAATGACCTGCAAAATGCGCGAATTTTTGACTATCAAACTGGGCATTCGGTCTACGAAGGAAACTGCTCTTTCGTTGCGATCGATCGGCGCCAGATTGCGAAAAGACATATCCGGTACTAGCTTGCCGCTAGCATCGTAAGCAAAAAATGGTCGGTAGCGATCGTATTCTAATTGTGGCGAATTGTTAATTATATCATTCCCAATAAAAAAGGCAAGAATTACAATGTCAGGACTGTAATCCCACACTTTTTCTCGCAGCATTATCAATTCTTGAGCAGTACCGTAGCCCTGCACCCCGAAATTCATTACCTCAACATTTTTGCGTCCCTTAACAGCTTCGCAGTTGCCTAACTTGCGTTCCAATTTTGACCAGAAAGTTTGTTCGACAGGTACGTGAATTGCTTCGGTGAAAGAATCGCCCAAAACCGCAACGCGCAAAGTATTTGGAGGTTTTACTTTTGTATGTTCACGATCGCGCAAACCCTCGCTATTCACCTGCACAAAACTCGCACCTTCCCCATTCCACTCCCCCGACGCACCAGGTTTCAGCTTCCAGCCCAAATTCGGATCGGAAGTGTGAAAACGAGTTGGCGCCGAGTCTACGAAATCTCCTATTTTGGGATAGCCTTCAATCCTGGCTACCCGCAATCCAATTTCACCAATTACCACCCCCATCAATAAACCGCCGAGTGTCAAACCCAAATTGACACCCAAATTTTTCAACTTGCTCATTATTTCAAAACAGCGTGTAAATAAATGGAGCAATCACAGAACCCTGACTCAATACAATCAAAGCTCCCAAAAAAACTAAAGTCACAATGAGCGGCAACAGCCAATACTTTTGACGTTCTTTCATAAACGCCCACAAATCTTTGAGAAAGTCTAAAGTTGCTTCAAACACTTAAAAAGGACGCTCCATACTAACTTTTGTTCTTGCTTTACTTGGGACGCGGTAAGTATCCATTTTAGGATTGAGTTTTCGCCGCATGGCATCTTCGCCGAAAATGTTTTTGATCGCTCCCATCGGCCAAACTATCAGGTAAAAAACTATCCCTAGGACGATCGGCGTTTCGATTTTGTTAAGAATAATTCCAAAGCGCATCCACGCGTGATAAACGGGATTAAGCGATTTCGGCGCCACCAATGCTAGCAGCACCATCACTCCGCAGATTGCCCAAGGCCACCAAGGTAGAGAATGCCGCCGCAGTAAAGGTACTGCTAAACCGAACAGCACTGCAATCAAGCCGCCAATTAGCAGCCCGAAATCGCGCAAGCCTTTTTTGTCGAGTTTTTTAATTTCGTCGCTCATGGGGAAGAAGGAAGAAGGAAGAAGGAAGAAGGAAGAAGGAAGAGGGAAGAAAGAAGAAGGAAGAAGGAAGAATGACAATTGCCAACTAACAACTCACAACTGCCCACTGCCAACTTACTAATAATTAATCTAGTTCAAATTCATTTTTCCAAGCATCATCTTGTTTCCAAGGAATTTGTTCTGACTTGGGAAGCAAGTAATTTTCCAAAACCAGATAGTCCATTTCGGTTCGCATGAAACAGCGGTAAGCATCCTCTGGAGTGCAAACAATGGGTTCGCCTCGGACGTTGAAAGAAGTATTTACCACAATAGAACAGCCCGATCGCTTTTCAAAATGGCTGATTAAGTCATAGTAGCGAGGATTGGTTTCTTTGTGAACAGTTTGAATGCGAGCCGAGTAATCGACGTGGGTGACAGCCGGAATTTCCGATCGCGGAATGTTGAGCTTTTCAATGCCAAACAACTGCTCTTGTTCCGCAGTCATGGGAATGCGGAGACTGGATTTGACAGGTGCTACCAATAGCATATAAGGGCTAGAATGGTCAATCTCGAAATAATCCGCAACTCGTTCGGCTAAGATTGACGGAGCAAAAGGTCGAAAAGATTCCCGATATTTAATTTTCAGGTTCATCACGGACTGCATTTTAGCACTGCGGGGATCGCCAATAATCGATCGACCGCCCAGAGCCCGCGGCCCAAATTCCATCCGCCCCTGGAACCATCCCACCACATTTCCCTGTTCCAAAATTTCCGCCAACTGCGGCATTAATTCGGCATCATCTAATCGATGATAGCTAGCTTTGACAGCATCCAAATATTCGAGAATTTCTGCGTCAGTAAACCTTGGGCCCAAATATGAGCCCCGCATTTGATCGTGACAAGTTAAATGAGCAACCGACTTCGCCACAGTTGCCACCGCTGGGTTGGCAGTGAGAACTTCCGTCCTCTCCTCAACCGCTGCGTTTGTAGTGATAAGTTCAGTTTTGAGGGCTTCTCTACTATTTGCTGTCGAGTTCGCGCTCACAGTGCGAGTTTGTTCGCAATACTGATACCAAATCGCCAAAGCCGCGCCCAAAGCACCGCCAGCATCTCCTGCTGCCGGCTGAATCCAAATATCTTTGAAAATACCTTCCCGCAAGAGTCTGCCGTTAGCAACACAGTTGAGAGCAACGCCGCCGGCCATACAAAGATAATCAACATCCAATTCTTTTTTAACTGTTCTGCACAGTCGCAAAACAACTTCTTCGGTAACAACTTGAATGGAAGCTGCAATGTCCATTTCTCGCTGAGTCAATTTTCCTTCAGCTTGACGCGGCGGCCCTTCAAACAGTTCGTCAAACTTCTTGTTTGTCATGGTTAAGCCAACTGTATAGTTGAAATAATCCATGTTCAAACGAAAAGTTCCGTCATCTTTGAGGTCGATTAAATAGTTGAGAATCTTGTCTACATACTTGGGTTCGCCATAAGGAGCTAAACCCATGAGTTTGTATTCGCCAGAGTTGACTTTGAAGCCTGTGTAATAGGTGAAAGCTGAATAAAGCAAACCCAAGGAGTGGGGAAAATCGATTTCCCACTGAGGTGTAAGTTGGTTCCCATCTCCCAACCAAACTGAGGTTGTTGCCCACTCGCCCACGCCGTCGAGGCACAAAACGGCTGCTTTTTGAAACGGGCTGGGGAAAAATGCGGATGCTGCGTGGGATTGGTGGTGTTCGGTAAATAGCAGAGATGGCAGTTTATTTGTTTTGCAGTTTGCTATTGCTGCCAGATCTCTTTTGAGCATGGTTTTGAGGTAAAGCTTTTCTTTGAGCCATATCGGCATGGCGGCTAGGAAAGAGCGAAAACCTTGGGGTGCGTAGGCTAAATAGGTTTCGAGAAGGCGCTCGAATTTGACTAAAGGTTTGTCGTAAAAGACTATTCGATCGAGCTCCCGCAAATCTATGTTCGCTTCTTTCAAGCAATAAACGATCGCATTCTTAGGGAATCTGGCGTCATGCTTTTTGCGGGAAAATCTTTCTTCCTGCGCTGCTGCTATAATTTCTCCGTCGCGAATTAAGGCTGCGGCGCTGTCGTGATAGTACGCCGAGATTCCAAGTATGTTCATCGCTCTCCTCACAAATCGCAATGCGTTTGCTTTTGACTATTTAGAATAGCTAACGATTATAGCTGCTTCAGTGCTGATTGGGAATTTAATTTTGCGATCGCCTCTAATTTTACCTGGATCGATGTCGGTGGGAAGCCCTCGGACGATCGGCTGTTAGACAGCATTTAAGTTAGCGCCGGCTTATCCTGCGCCCCCAAGCTCTGAAGTAAGTTACCACCGGGAATTGATAAAATTCACCTACCAACCACAGCACAATGCCTAAATGGGACAAAAAAGCTAAGCCTGTCCAAGCTAGGGGCAGCCACGACAACCTGCTGCCGGGAACCGGGGGAAAATAGTAAGCTGAAAGTCCCAGCAAGGTAGTGGGAAGGAAAATTAGACCAATAGCCGCTGCCCAGTAGGGCCATCCGAATTCTACGCCTTCGAGGTGGGCTCCTATCCACTGTTTGCCGTTCCAGTGCCAAGTTACGGGCGGTTGGCGATCGGCCATTTGGAGCGATTGTCTTTCAACGCTTGCGGTATAAATGTGCTGGCAGAAGTTGCAAGCTAGGGCGTCCATCATCGGCATGGTAGAAATTTGACCGGTGCGGCACACGGGACAGGGATATGTATCTTGAGGGTTGAAAGGTCGGGTTGATTTTTTGAAAATCTGCATAGATCAGGCTGTTTGTCAAGATATTGAGCGATCTTAACAGAGTTTTGTCTGTAGATTATGGGTTGGGTAAGGTGGGTTTTGCCTGTAAAATAGCATCCTGTAGGGGGGGTTTTACGAATAATATTTAATGACCGCCAACCATCTATATAAACCCGCCCCCACACTAATAACCCAGATCAACCTTTCTTTCGCTCGAAGCATAAAAATGTAAATTGCGATTTATCGCCTTGTGGGGGCGGGTTTATGAGATTATTGATTTTAGGCAAATATTGTTGGTAAAACCCGCCCCTACAGATTAATGATTAATGGTCGATGATTGGGATTAATTGCGGTGATTGTTGCTGTACCGAATTCTGGCTCCTGCCCAGTGAAGTTTTTCCCTCAAAGTGTTGAAATAAGAATAGTTTTCCCGCAAAATGATAAACTTGGCTTCGCAGTCCGCCCTCCGCACGTCTACGCGGTGTCCTGGCCAAATTGCAGTACCTAAAACCCCGTCTGTCCAGAGTTTGGTACTGAGTTCGTAATCTGCTAAAGGCCAAATGCTGACGACTGAACCGGGCGGGAGGACGATCGCCCGACTGGATAAACTCAAAGGGCAAATTGGAGTAACGGCGATCGCCTCCATTCCTGAGTGCATTATCGGCCCGTTGGCAGATGCAGTGTAGCAAGTCGAACCGGTGGGAGTTGCCACAATTAAACCGTCGCCTTGATATTGATCGACTACTTCGCCGTCAACTTCCATTTCTAGAATACAGCTCGGCATTCGATCGGCTGAAGCAGGTTTGACACACATTTCATTTAGTGCCAAAAATCGATCGCTTTGGGGTTCGAGATTGGTTCTGTTTCCCTCAAAAACTGTTGCCTGCAACATCATCCGCGTCTGCACAGCATACCTATCTTCCGCAAGTCTGTCCCAAATCTCCTCAGTCTTTTGGAAATCCTCAAAAGACTCGGTTAAAAAACCCAGATGTCCCCCCACATTCGCTGCCAAAATCGGGATGCCGTCAGCCGCCAAATTCCGCGCTGCAGCTAGGGCCGTACCGTCGCCCCCCAGAACTACCGCTAAATCAATTGGGGTATTACTAGAAGCTAAAAACACCGGATACGGGTTATCTTTCGGGCCACTGGGCCCCATTAAAACCTGACACCCGCGACTTTCTAATTGGCGGGCACATTGTTCTGCCCACCTCTGGCTGAGGGTATCTCTGGCTTTGTGGGCGATAATTACTTGTTTTAGTTGCACAACCTATCGATTTTAGATTTTAGATTTTAGATTTTAGATTTTTAGATTTTAGACTGAATTGCCGCGACCGGGACGATCGCACTGTACATCGATTTTAGATTTTAGATTTTAGATTTTAGATGATTAGATTTTAAACTGAATTGCCGCGACCGGGACGATCGCACTGTAGTCTGAAAAATATTATTCCGATGGCACAGGGCATCTCCCGTCGGAGACTCTCCCTCTGGTTTATAGCAATTCCAAAAAGTAATCCAATTTTTTGAAAGATCCAAACCCTTATCTCATCTGTCATTTCCAATACTTTAATCGAAAATCTAAAATCAAAATCTGTCATTTCCAATACTTTAATCGAAAATCTAAAATCTAAAATCTAAAATCGTATTACCCGTCGCTGCGCCTGGATTTGGGCCGTGGCCAGATAATGCTGGAATCGGCCGCGAGTAGGCTAGAAACTGCGCTGGCCCCAAAGCGGTTGAGGTGGCTGGGGTCAACAAAATAGTCATTGCGGCCAGGCCACCGCTGGGACAAGTCGCGGAAAGCGAAGCCTTTTTGCCGCGAGAGTTGCTGCATTCGCTGCCGGAACTGCTGTTCTGCCCGCAGGCGGGTTCCGTCTAAGTAGTCATTGGTGAGGGGCAAATTAACGAAAATCAGGGGAATTTTGCGAGCTTTGGTAAATGCTACAACTGAATTAAAGGCTGTTGCTTGTTTGCCTCCGAGGTTGAAGTTTTCGTAGTCGCGATCGTACTGGCCTGAAACGTAAGCGCGTTCTCGATAATAAGTGTTGGGATTGTACTTGCCCGACATAGCCATGAATCCGTTGGAGTCGATCGAATCTGCCAATTGGTTGAGTTGTCTGATGGCTACTGTTGTCGGCCGCGAGACTGGAATCAATTGTGCTTGAGGGGTTGCTGCATCCGCTGCGATCGGTTTTAACTCATATCTTGCAGCATTCTCAGCAACGGGGAGTTTGCCCATTCCACTAGACAGGAATTGGATTGTGGGTTGGGTGTTAGCAACGGGCAGTTTGCCCGTTCCACTAGACAGGGATTTGATTGTGGGGAATAGGGGATGGGCATCTTGCCCGCCCTTGAAAGGTTGATCTACAGAGGTAAATGCTTTGCGGAAATTGTTGTTAGCGCAGGGCTGCGGGAATCTGTAACACATCGGAATCTCGTTGAATTCATCGGACAGCAGTTCGGGGCGAATGCCTGCTGCTAAAAGTTGGCTGCCTTCAGAATCGACGATCGAATTAAAAGTGCGATCGTCCCGGCCGCTGTTAAATGCCCGCACGCCGTCTGCCCAGATAATCATTTGAGGCAAATGACCGGGCTTCAAAAGCCGCCGCAGTTGAAAGTCAACTACTTGTGCAGTTGCGCCGTTGACTGAAAAGTTAAATACTTTTAAGCCCCGCCGACCTCTTTGGGCCAAAGATTGTTTTAGCTGTTTGGGATCGACGCCCTGCAATGCGCGGGAACTGCCGACAATCAAAACATCTGGTGGGCCGACTGTGGCAACGTAGGATAGGTAAAGTTCGAGTTGTTCGTTGAGTAAATCGCTGCTGAAGCTGACTGTACTGGCTTGCGATCTGGTTGCGCTCGCTTGCTGCTGGGAATAAACCAGGTTTCTCATGTACTCGATTACTTTTTTCTCCGCAAACGCCCGTCTGGGACTGCCGGGGGGAACCGCTTGCATCCAAGCGACGGCCTGCACCCACAGGGCGGCTACTTCGTCCCAGTCTTGTTTTGAATTGGCGGATTGAGCCAAATTAGAAGCTTGGGTGGCAAAGTTAACTGACTCCGTGAAGGCATCGTTTTGCGGGCATGAGGGAACGCTGAGGGATTTTTTGGTTTTGTTGGAGTTTTGAGCTAACAGAGACGTTGAAGACTGCGCTAGGACGGCGGATTCGATCGAACCCGATGGCGCTGCGGAGTTGGGCGGCTTCGTTGACGAACATCCCAAAGTTACGGCTAATACAGCGGCTGCGGCGCAGGTACGTTTTAAGATGCTGGTGCTGATGCTAGCAATGTAGCGGCGAATCATAAAGCTTTCAGCGATCGCGAAACATTAGTAGATATTACCGCAAGTGGCCATTCGTCGGCAGCCGCGATGGTAACTTTTGAGTATTTATGTATGGGATTCGATGACTGCTTCGGCTTGCAGGGCGATCGACCTCAATTTATCCAATGTATCCTGGTTCGCACTCTCCCACAACCCCCGCTGACGAGCTTCTAGCAATCTTTCCGCCATATCTCGCAGTGCCCAAGGATTGTTTTCTTGAATAAATGTCTGCACTTTCTCATCAAAAATGTAAGCCTCGGCGATTCCTTCATACATAAAATCCTCTACACAATTTGCCGTAGCATCGTAAGCAAACAAAAAATCAACAGTTGCTGCAATTTCAAACGCACCTTTATAACCGTGTCGCATCGCACCTTCTATCCATTTTGGATTCACAGCCCTGCTGCGATAAACCCGTGCAATTTCTTCTCGCAGTTGCCGCACTTTCGGATTCTCAGGAATCGAGTTGTCGCCGAAATAGGTTTCAGGATTTTTGCCTTGCAAATTGCGAATTGCGGCCGTCATCCCGCCTTGGAATTGATAATAATCGTCGGAGTCGAGGATGTCGTGTTCGCGGTTGTCTTGGTTTTGCAGAACTATTTGCATTTGGCCGAGGCGTTGTTCAAATGCTTCTGGTGCAGAACATCCCCATTCACTCTGTTTAACTCCTGCTACATCTCCCGGCAAATTTGAGGAACTAGAGGAGGTATAGGCGTAACTGCTCCAATTAATGTAAGCTTTTGCTAAATCGCTATCGTCTGTCCAGTTTTGAGCTTCAATTATGCCTTGAAGTCCTGCGCCGTAAGCACCGGGTTTTGAGCCAAAAACTCGAAATTGCGATCGCCCTTGCGCCTCTTCCTGACTCAAACCTGTAGATTCCCAATACAAAATCTCTTCCTTAACTTGTGCTGCTAAAGGGTTGTCTTCTGCCGATTCGTCTAAATCTGCCACAGCTTTTACCGCACTATCAAACAAATCAATTAAATTAAAAAAAGCATCGCGGAAAAAGCCAGAAATTCGCAAAGTAACATCAACGCGCGGTCGCCCCAAAACAGAAATCGGCAAGATTTCAAAATCTACAACCCGGCGCGAAGGGCCATCCCAAACAGGTTGAACTCCTATCAATGCTAGGGCTTCTGCGATGTCGTCTCCTCCCGTCCGCATGGTGGATGTTCCCCACACTGACAAACCCAAAGTTTTCGGATATTCGCCGTTTTCTTGGGTGTATCTTTCGATTAAATTTTCAGCAGCAACTCTGCCAACTCTCCAGGCGGTTTCTGTGGGAATGGCGCGGATATCTACGGAGTAAAAATTGCGACCGGTGGGCAATACATCTGGTCTGCCGCGAGTGGGCGCGCCGGATGCGCCGCTTGGTATGTGCCGCCCATCTAGCCCGCGCAAAAGGTTGGTAATTTCTTGGTTTGTTTGGAGGAGGGAAGGTAAAAGATAGTTATTTATCCAGTCTAATTCTTGTTGGGTTGCTTCTCCTATTTGGATATTGTTAACCGCAGATGAACGCGGATTAACGCGGATGTTTTCGATTAAATTATCTACTAATTCAGCGGCTTTTTCTTCTAGTTCTGCTGTTAAATCGCCGGCTGTGCGGTTCTGAATTTTTGATGTCGGATCGGCTGTTAACGGGTCGAAGTCTAGGTCTAAATCCTTAGCTAGGGCGCGGGTTAAGCCCGATCGCCCGTTGGTGGGATGGCGGGCAATCGCAATTATCAAATCTCTCAACTGTCTACCTTCGGGACACTGCCCAAAAATGTGCAATCCGTCGCGAATTTGGGATTCTTTGAGTTCACAAAGATAGCCGTCGGTGCGAGTGATAAATTCTGTAAATTCTGATTTATTTAGTTGTATTCCTAAGTCTTTATCTAAGTTTTCTTTGTTGGTGAGGGCGAGAATGCGATCGCGAATCATGGGCAATCTGGACGGATCTAAACTTTGGGCTTCGCAATACTCATCAATTAAGGTTTCTAACTGCTGCAAAGGCCCGTAGAGTTCGGCGCGAGTCATTGGCGGTGTCAGGTGGTCGATAATCACAGCTTGCGATCGTCTTTTTGCTTGGGAACCTTCCCCCGGATCGTTGACAATGAAGGGATAAAAATTCGGCATCGCGCCTAACGCCACTTCTGGATAACATTTGTTAGACAATGCTATACTTTTACCGGGAAGCCATTCTAAATTGCCGTGTTTTCCAGCATGAATTATAGCATCAATTCCCAATTTTTCTCGCAGCCAGTAATAGTAAGCTAGATAATTGTGGGTAGGTTCTAAGTCGGGAGCGTGATAATTTAACGCGGGGTCAAGTTCGTATCCACGCGATGGTTGAATTCCTACAAATACATTACCGAACTGAATCCCCGGAATCGGAAAAGACGTATTGTTGCTTATAAAATCTTGTGCATAGCTTCCCGGAAGCCCCCATCTTTTACAAATCCCATCTTGCACTTCCTGCGGCAAAGTAGCAAAATATTCTTCATATTCTGCCAAATCCAATGATTGATGAACAGGCCGCAATTCGCGTCCTTCCGGGTCATTTGTCACGCCCGAAGTCAGGAGTTCAATTAACTCGTTGCCGCTAGCGGGGATGTTTTCAATTTGATAGCCAGCTTGCTGCATAGCTTTGAGGATTTCGACACAGCTAGCGGGCGTATCTAAGCCGACGCCGTTGGCTAAGCGGGCGTTGCGAGTGGGGTAATTTGCTAGAATTATGGCGATGCGTCTGTTGGCGGCTGGGGTTTGTTTCATCTTCACCCAATTCGCAGTTAAATCTGCTACAAATGAAATGCGATCGCCTGCAGCGACATAGCCTACTACATCTGTTTCTAATTCGCTGTTCCAAGTCTGTACGGCTTTAAAAGAAACAGCCCTAGTAATGATTTTGCCATCTACTTCTGGCAATGCTACATTCATCGCCACATCGCGGGGCGAAAGTCCCTGAAGTTCCGTTTCCCACTGTTCCAAACCGCCACCGCTGAAGATTGCTTGCAATACAGGAACATCTAAGGATTTTAAGCTGTTTTGTTCCGGTTCTTGACTGCTGAAACCGGAGACTGCAAAACTTGTGGTATTGAGCAATAATTGAATTGGTTCTGATTCTTTTGGTTTAAAATACTCTAGCAATTCTATTTGCAAATCTGGTTCCCGCAGAGAAGACACAAAGACGGGAACTGGGACTAAATTTCGCTCTGCTAGAGCTTGACAGAGTGCATCAATTGGTGCTAGGTTTCCTGATAAATAATGAGCGCGATAAAATAAAATTCCGACCGTAGGGGCGGTGCCCCCGTGCCCGCCCTCGCCGTGCCTTTTAGGGAGTGTTTCCAAACCCGGAGATCCCCCCCAGCCCCCCTTCTTAAGGGGGGAGGAAGAAGTTGTCAAATTCCCCCTTCTTAAGGGGGATTTAGGGGGATCTGAATCTGGTTGTAAAGTTGCAAAACACCCCCCCGCTTCTCCGTCCCAATCATAAATTCCGACGCGGGAAACTGTTTGAGGTAGTGGCGGGTTGTAAGCAGTTTTCAGGCAAGTATCGGCGGCAAATTTTAGTGCATTAACAAAGTTTTGGACTCCGCCTTCTGTGAAATAGCGCCACAGTTGATTGACTGCTGACAGCGATACATTGGAATGGCTGATTAAATCGGGATCGGGACTGTCTTCTCCCGGCATTACAATCAGTGATGCGTTAGTTCTCTGCACCGTTTCCCGGAGAATTTCTAAGCCGTAAGACCAATAAGAACGCCCTCCTAACAGTCTTAAGATTATGACCTCTGCGCGTTCTAAAACTTCTTCGGCATAAGTATCAATTGTTAGTTGTTGCTGCAATTGAAGCAGGTTTACTGCGCGCACTTTGGGAAATTTTGCCGGCATTTTGGATGCAGCGACTGCGAGTGTTTGAATGTCGGTGTCAGCAGCACTAATAAATACTATTGGTGCGGGGGTTTGCTGAATAAAAATTACTCCTTCGGCTTGGGGGTTCCAGCCTCCTGGTGTTGCGGCTATTTTGTGCATTAATTTTTAGTTTATGTTGATAAATAACGAAAGGTGCGATCGCTCTTAGTATAACATGACTTATTTTCAATCCGGTTGTATTAGAATATTTGAACCGCAGAGGGCGCAGAGTACGCAGAGGAAGAGAAGAGAGAGATGGATGATTTCGAGTTTCTGAGGTTTTAAGCTATAAACTGATAAATAAAACTCCCAAAATCATGATTCCGGCCCCTAATAATCTTTGTTGAATATCTTTTTCCTTAAAAATTAAATGACCGAACAATACACCCATTAACACGCTAGTACGCTTAATCGCGATCACTTGCACTACGAAAGTTAATGTCAAAGCTTGCATTTGAAAAAGGACTCCCATAGCATTTAAAGACCCCATAGCAGCTAGCATTGGTAATTGTTTGAGAATTTTTCGCCCTGGATTTGGGGTTTTGTGCAATAAAACTGGCAGTAGCAAGACACTGATTGTACCAAACAAAGAGAATAACCAAAAAATAGGGGAGGAATTTGTAACTCCTATTTTGTCAAAATTTGAGGCAATACTCCATAGCAATGCGACGATTAACATCAATTTTGGCCCGGGTTCATCCAGGAGTGCTTTGAATGGGGCTAAATATCCTTTAGATTTCTCTTTTATATTTAATAAATAAGAGCCGAGTACGATTAGTAAAATGCCAATATAATCAAAGATTTTGGGATATTCCCCGACAATTAATGGTGAAGTTACCAACATAAATAATGGTGTCAAAGCTACCAGCGGGAGTGTCAGGGATAAATCTGATACTTTGATGGCTTTGATGTAGAGGAGGGATGTGACAGCGTTGATGCTACCTCCGATTAATAGGGCGAGCCAAAATTGAGAGTTTAATGCCGGAATTCCTGTATAAACTACCCAGGGAATCAAAAAGATGACTGAAAAAAATGAGAGAGACCAAGCGACGACATATTCGTCACTTTTTTTGAGGTTTTGTTTCCCAAAAACGTCTTTTACGGCTTCAAAGAAAGCGGTCAAGAGTCCTAAAATTAACCAAGTCATCCTAAATATGCGCTCCTGACTCGCTCGTCGTTTAGCAAATCTGCTCCAATACCTGTGAGAGTAATGTTACCAGCTTCTAGCACGTAACCCCGATCGGCAATTTGCAGTGCTAAACTGGCGTTTTGTTCGACTAAAAGGATTGTAACGCCTGTGGAACGCAGGTTTTGAATAATTCCGAAAATTTCTTTGACGATCGCGGGTGCTAAGCCTAAACTAGGCTCGTCTAATAATAGCAGCTTCGGGCGCGACATCAGAGCGCGGGCGATCGCCAGCATTTGCTGTTCCCCGCCGCTGAGGGTTCCTGCTAGCTGGCGGCGCCTTTCTGCTAGGCGCGGAAATATCTCAAATTGGCGCTCTAAATCGGCTTTTACTGCTGCCGAGTCCGATCGAATATAGGCCCCCAATTCTAAGTTAGTTAACACCGTTTGCTGCGCCAAAACCCGCCGCCCTTCTGGGCTATGGGCGATTCCCAATTTCACAACTTCGTGAGCTTGGCGGCGACTAATATCGCGCCCGTTATAAATAATTTGTCCTTGTCGCAAATTAACTATTTTGGAAATAGCTCTCAATGTGGTACTTTTGCCCGCACCGTTGGCGCCGATGAGACTGACAACCTCGCCCGCATTAATCGTGATATTAATATTTTGTATGGCTTGAATTCCACCATAATTTACAGAAACATTCTTGAGTTCTAAGAGGATATTTTGAGATATTCGGGGTGGGATTTCGTGCATTTTCTGTGACTTTGAGTTTGAGGTAAATTGCGATTTAATGTTGGGTGGGGGCGGGTTTATGAGATTGTTATTTTTAGGCAATTATTGTCGGTGAACCCGCCCCTACAGAATGTGTAATAATGGTGCAATATGTGATTTTTTAATATTACTCTTAGTCCGCGTAAACGGACATTGTTTGTGTAGACGCGATTTCCAATCGCCGGGTTTCCTTAGTTATTAGACCTCTTGCAAAAAAGATATATGTTATAATCAGAAGTTTTAATTTTAATCGGCTAGAGCTAACTCATGATTGTA
>NZ_JAUBTG010000034.1:0-25428 GCF_036702395.1 Microcoleus sp. D3_18_C2
GCCAACAAGCAGCTTGCAGAATGGGATAAAGAACTGAATCAGTTACACGAGCGCAACGGCGATTTAGGGCTGAAGGTTCAGATGTTGGAGCAAGAGCTTAAGGAAGTGCGGCGCGATCGAGAAGCAAATAAAAACTTGGCTCCGACCGTCGCAGATTTTCCAGAGCCAGCCGACTTGCTCAACCAGTTGAGAGCGCAGCGCGAAAGGTCGAAGGCTGACATGGATGATATGAAGGCAGTTTTGGACATATTGGCACACACAGGGACTTGATTGTCTCCAAAATTGTCTCCAAAATTGTCTCCAATTTGTCTCCAATTTGTCTCCAAACAGCCCGTCTTTGTCTCCAAATTGTCTCCAAATTGTCTCCAAAACGCCTTGTGCAACCATAGAGGCTAAGCCCTAGAAACGCCAAAACCCTTGATTTCTCAAGGGTTCTAGGTTTTTATAGACGCAAGCGGGCAGCGGGAATCGAACCCGCATAGTTAGCTTGGAAGGCTAAAGTTTTACCACTAAACTATGCCCGCGCACAGAAACTAAACATACCACAAGTCTCTGGGGATTGCAATAGGCCTGTGCAAAATTTTTGAATACCTCCCTCACAGTGGCTGAATCGGGACTTGCTGCCCGATCGCCCCCTCAACCCAAAAATCCCCGTCTCCGATGCTGGGTAAGGCTTTACGGATGGAAATAATCGTAAACTTGCTGCGCCAGACGCGGCCCAATCCCAGAAACTTCTGCCAACTGTTCGGGAGTCGCTAAACGGAGATAGTCGATCGACCGAAAATGTGCCAACAATTGTTTTTGTCGGTGGTGTCCCAATCCGGGAATTTCATCAAGGCGCGATCGCTTCATTCTCTCGCTTCTGCGATCGCGGTGAAAACTCACAGCAAACCTGTGCGCCTCATCCCGCACCCGGCGCAATAATTGTACCCCCGGCTGCTCAGAATTAGTTGGCAGCGGCAAAGATTCCCCCGGCAAAAATATCTCCTCTCGCTGCTTTGCCAAACTGACAACGCGCAACTCTTCTAGCAAATTCATCTCCCGCAAAACAGCCACAACTGCTGACAGTTGACCTTTGCCGCCATCTATCATAATTAAGTCGGGTTTGTCCGAGATAGTACGAGAAACGGAGGATAAATTGCTGATTTTTTTCGATTTTCCTAAATCGCTAAATTCTTCTTCCTTATTCGTTCTATCCGTTATAAAATCCGTTGCCGAACTTTCTTCTTCCTTCAATCCTCGGAATCGGCGACCGATAACTTCTGCTAAACTAGCAAAATCATCAGAATGACCCGATTTAATTTCAGGATTTTTAATTTTGTAATGGCGGTAGTGTTGATTGGCGGGCAAACCGTCAATAAATACCACGCGGGAAGCTACGGCGTCAGAACCTTGAATGTGAGAAATATCGTAACCTTCAATGCGGCGAGGAACTTCTGGCAAATCGAGAATTTCTGCTAAATCTTCCATTGCTTGAGAATTGCGATCGCTCAATCTTTGCATTCTCGCCAATTCATACTCAGCATTGCGTTCCACCATCTCAATCAACTCAGCCTTAGTTTGCCGCTGCGGAGTCAAAATGGTAACTTTTCGCCCCTTACGGTTGCTCAACCAATCTGCTAATATTTCCGCTTCTGGCAATTCATACTGCACAGAAATTTCGCTGGGAATTTCTACGGATTCAACATTTTGATAGTGTTCTTCCAACACCCGCTGTAAAATCGCTCCGGCCTCTACCCCCCCTCGTTCCCCCCCTTGCCAAGGGGGGGAGGAAAGAGAAAGTTCAGATAACTCTTGCCCATCTTTTACAAGAGATTGAGATAACTCTTGCCCCCCCGCTTGTAGGGGCGGTGCCCCCGTACCCGCCCTGGGTTGGGAGGGTATTTCCGCCATAAATCCCAATCTTCCGACCAGTTGACCGGCGCGAATTTGGAACAATTGGACGCAAGCGTGCTGGGTGTCGGCCGCAAGTGCGATCGCATCTCTGGAAACCGTATCGTCGGGCAAAGACACTTTTTGACCCGCACTCAAAGACTGCAAACCCTTAATTTGATCGCGAATGCGCGCCGCCGTTTCAAAGTTTAAATCTTCGGCAGCTTGTTCCATTTGCGGCGCTAACAAGTCGAGCAATTCCTGAGTTCTTCCCTGGAAAATCATCGCTACTTTTTGGATTATTTTCCGGTATTCTTCAGGCGAAGTTAACCCTTGACAAACGCCAACGCAGCGCCCGATGTCGTAGTTCAAACAAGGACGGTCTTTAAATAGCGGTTGAGGGCGCTGCCGCAGGGGGAAAATTCGCTTAATTAAATGCAGCGTACTCCTCAGTGCCCCTGTATCGACGTAGGGGCCGTAGTAGCGGTCTTTTGCACTACCGGCGCGGCGTTTGCGGGTGATAAAAATGCGCGGGTATTCCTCCGACCAAGTGATGCACAAATAAGGATATTTTTTATCATCTTTGAGGAGTACATTAAAGTAAGGTTGGTGCTGTTTTACGAGGTTTGCTTCTAATGCTAAAGCTTCCGCTTCTGTATCGGTGGCGATGAATTCTATTTCGCGCACTTGCTGCACCATCATCGCGATGCGGGGACTGAGATTTTGGCTTTCGCGGAAGTAGGAACGGACGCGGTTTCGGAGTTTTTTGGATTTGCCGATGTAAAGGATGCGATCGCTCTCGTCTCGCATTAAATATACACCAGGAACCGCCGGGATTTCTTTGAGGCGACTTTCTAGGCGTTCCGAGTCTTTAACTAACGGCAGAGTTTTTGTGGATGGCATTGCAAGCTATCTCAGCAAAATAGAGACTGATTGTACACTCTTTTATTTTACCTTAATTATGTCTATTTTGACGGCTGCGACCGTCGCCAAACCCACCGACTACACTTGAAAATCTGTTACAGTATCTGAGATAAAAACTTGCGGGTGCGTTCTTCCTTCGGGTTCTGAAAAAACTCTTCTGGTTGGGCTTCTTCCACTAAAACACCGCCATCCATCAATACAATGCGATCGGCAACTTCGCGCGCAAACCCAACTTCGTGAGTCACCACCACCATTGTAATTCCTGTTTGAGCCAAATTTCGCATTACATCTAAAACTTCCCGCACCATCTCCGGGTCTAATGCTGATGTCGGTTCATCAAACAGCATGATTTTAGGCTGCATTGCTAGAGAACGTGCAATAGCGACCCGCTGCTGCTGTCCTCCAGACAACTGTCCGGGATATTTTTTTGCTTGTTCCAAAATGCCCACTCTTTCTAAGAGTTGCATTGCCACTTCTTCGGCTTTTTTCTTTGGCCAGCGGCGCACCCATACTGGCGCTAGCATGACATTTTCCAAGACTGATAAGTGGGGAAATAGGTTGAATTGCTGAAACACCATTCCTACTTCGCTGCGAATTGTCTCAATGTTGCGTAAGTCGTGGGAAAGTTCGATTCCGTCGATCGTAATTTTACCTTGTTGGTATTCTTCTAATGCGTTGAATGTGCGAATAAACGTCGATTTTCCCGAACCAGATGGCCCCATCACGACCACGACTTCGCCCCGGTTTACGGTCATGCTGACGCCGCGCAGTACGTGAAATTGTCCGTACCATTTGTGGACGTTTTCTGCTACGATTACCTGTTCTGGGGTTGTGGGTTTAGTTTGCATAGTTTGTCCTTTAAATAATGACGGATAATTATTGCCTGATGACTGTTGACTACTTCAGCGGAGGGGGGTTTATATATATTTGGGTTGGGAGGGGGCGGGTTTATATATATTTGGGTTGGGAGTTATATTTTGTTGGTGAACCCGCCCCTACAGACTGCGGACTAATGACTTTTTTCTAAAGTTCGTTCTATTTTGCGGCTTGCTAGGGAGATTGAGTAGCAAAATATCCAATAAATGATGCCGACGAATATGTAAACTTCGGCGTATCTGCCGATATAGGATGGATTTGCTAAAACTGCGCGGGATATTCCGATTAATTCTAACATTCCGAATAGAGATAGCAGGGAAGTATCCATAAATAATCCGATGAATTGACCGCCGATCGCCGGAATGACTATTCGCAGTGCTTGAGGCAGTACAATGAGAATTGTGAGTAGGGGTGTATTGAGTCCGATCGACCTAGCTGCTTCTATTTGTCCCCTGGGCACGGCCTGCAAGCCACCGCGCACGTTTTCCGCCAAGTATGCCGCACTAAATAAGGTTAATCCAGCAATCGCTCTAATTACTCTATCCAATTTCGGATATTCGGGCGGCAAGAAGAGTTGCAGCATCACTTGACCTAAAAACAAAATGCCAATTAAGGGTAAACCGCGAATAATTTCAATATATAATGTTGATAACAGTCTCACAACGGGCAAAGAACTTTGTCTGCCGAGTGCTAGCAATACTCCCAAAGGAAAGGAAAGCACAATACTAATAACTGCTAAAAAGAGCGTCAGCACTAAACCGCCCCAATCATTTGTTGACACTTCTGTCAAACCCAACCCGCCTTTAATTAGCCACAAAATTATGGGGAAGGAAAGAGCCCACATTGCAGGTATCCAACTCATTATTTTAGGGTTAATTTGTCTCCCCGTCCAATAGCTAGCAGCCGCTACAATAATATTGGCTAGCAGGTAAAAACGAGAGGTTAGGTCGATCGGCGAAATGACAGCACCCACAACTGCAGCACCAAGTATAATTAGTAAAGGCGGATTCCAAAGACGTTCTTGCCGCTGAATGTTTCCCCAAGTTAATCCTCCCAACAAGGCAATTATGGCCGT
Source organism: Microcoleus sp. D3_18_C2 (assembly GCF_036702395.1). Taxonomy (NCBI): domain Bacteria; kingdom Bacillati; phylum Cyanobacteriota; class Cyanophyceae; order Oscillatoriales; family Microcoleaceae; genus Microcoleus; species Microcoleus sp. D3_18_C2. Next base: position 4,748 of record NZ_JAUBTG010000034.1, read on the forward strand.
TACTATCCACAGCCGCCAGTACGATTCGCGGGGAAATCTTCCTGCGAAAAATAGTGGCAAGTTGGCTTCTAATACGCGCCATTGAGCTTTTGTTGTTGCCCAAACGATAATTCCTTTAATAGTTTGGAAGGCGATAATTAGGCAAACTACTGTCAGAATGCTGTTGTACCAGGTACTAAATAAATTTTTGCGCGCCCAATTCCAAGGGGTAGGCGATTCGGTGGCTGGGGGCGGTAATATGGGGAGAGTTTCCATCTAGCGGTTTTCAATCCTATATTTTATTAACCCGCGTAGGCGGGTTTTGTTTGTGTAGACGCGATTTCCAATCGCCAGGGGTTTTGTTTGTGTAGACGCGATTTCCAATCGCCAAGGCTAAAAAAAATCCTACTTATTTTCGCCGATTTATCCAATCTTCTCCACCTGGTAACTGACTTAAATGCTGGGCTAACACTGCTGGTAAATCTTTGGCGGAATGGATATAAGTCAAGTTCAATAACCTCACAGCAGTCTGAATAATCAGGTTTCTATCCATCATCTCTGCAAGTTGAAATTGACTATAAATACCATTCAATACTTCCTCCGCCGCCTCTGCAATCGCATCCTCAATCACCTCCTCCTCTATAAAACTCTCCCATTCATCAGAATTGATGTAATAAGATGTTTTATTATCTTTAATATTTGCCTTCTTAATTTCTCTGATTGAATTGCGAATCGAACTAGCCCAAGAACCAGTTAATCGCTGTTCAACTTGATTTTTAATCAAGTGAATCAGCAAAACATTTAAAAAAGATTGGATTTGTCGCAAAATTGCCTGTTTGCTCATTCCATCTAACTCATCGACTATTGCCAAAGCATCCGTATACCTTCCTTCCACTATGCTTTTTCTAAGAGCAATTAATTCTTGTGTCATTTGATGTTCCTCAAGTTTGATACTAGCAAAAAAAAGATAGTTGTTGTTGGTTATTTTTATTATTGTTTAGTCGTCAATTCACAAGTTTTCGTTACTCGGTCTCAGCTAAAGTCACTGTACGCCATTTAACGCGCTCTCCTTTGATTCCAATTAAAATAGATTAAATTTCAACTATTTACCTTTCCTTGATTTGTACAGTTTTATTGTACCAATTCATGAACAGAGAAACTATCAAACTAATTGTTAGATATGTTACCATGATAATTAACATTGCTTCGATCGCCCGACCGGTCTGATTCAACGTCGGAGATCCCACCACAAAATAAACGTCGGGATAAGCAACCGCAACCGCTAAACTCGAATTCTTAGCTAAATTCAGATACTGACTGGTTAAAGGCGGCACAATCACCCGCAAAGCTTGCGGTAAAATTACCATCCGCATCATTGTTCCAGACTTCAGCCCCAAAGACTTTCCCGCTTCCCACTGGCCTTTCGATACTGACTGAATTCCGGCCCGCACAATTTCTGCAATGTAACTGCCAGTATACAAGCTGAGTCCTGTCACCAAGGCAGCAAATTCTGGAGTGAATTTTAATCCTCCTTCGAGTTGCAATGTTGGTGTCAGGCGCGGAACATCTAGACGAAAAGGCAGATTTTTGGTGATAATCCAAGCTAAGATTGCACTTAGCCCGATCGCACCTAGAGCCCAAAACAACTGTCTTCCCGGCTTAGCTTCTTCCAACATCACCCGCGCCCGCCACATCCACAGCCCAGCGGCAGCCAAAACTCCGACAGTTAGCAAAATCAACCAAATCTCAAAACCCGGCAAAGCCACCGCTGTTGGTACAGCAATGCCGCGATTTGTCAAGTAAATCGGCCCCCTCATCTGCTGATTGTCTTCGAGTTTTGGCAGGGAAATGAAAACGGCAAAATACCAGAAAAATAATTGCAGCAATAACGGCGTATTTCGCAAAATTTCTACGTACAAACCAGCCAAACTCCGCAGCAGCCAATTGTCGGAAAGGCGCGCAATTCCTACAGTCAAACCCGCAACTGTTGCGAAAATAATGCCGAGACCCATCACCCGCAGCGAATTAATTAAACCGACAAAATAAGCTTGTCTGTAACTATTTTCGGGACTGTAGGGAATCACGCTTTCGCCGATGTCAAAGGATGCTTGGGAATTGAGAAAGTCAAATCCAAATGCAATCCCCAGTTGCGAGTAATTGGCGCCCAGATTGTCCGCGAGAATCGCGATCACAACTATTACTAAAATTAGGGCGATCGCCTGTACGGCAATTTTCCAGAAGCGATCGTCCCGCAGCAGTTTTGATATATCTTTAAAATTGGGAAATCTCTGGGCTTTGCCCGGTGGAGGTTCTGGGTTCATAACTTAAATTATATTTGATAAATCTGCTGGCAAATCCAGGCGAGATTGAGCTTTGGTGCGTGATATCGTTTCCGGTTGCATCGGAATTATTTAACCGCAGAGGGCGCAGAGAACGCAGAGGGAGAGAATACAGAGATGAATTATTCCGATGCTACCGGATTTGATATGACTTGATAGTTACTCGATTGGCGATCGGGATTTTCACCGTCACGCACCCTACATAGCTTTGGTGCGTGACTTGAAAGTTACTCGATTGGCGATGGGGATTTTTACCGTCACGCACCCTACATAGCTTTACTAGCGGAATGGCGGCGAGTAAAGCAAACCGCCATCTTTCCAGAGTCTGTTTTGACCCCGTTCTAACTTGAGTGTACTTTTGGGGCCGAGGTTGCGATCGTACATTTCCCCGTAATTCCCTACTTTCTTCACAACGCGGACAGCGTAGTCGTTCGGGAGTCCGAAACCTTTACCTAAATCTCCTTCTGTTCCTAGCAAACGTTTGATGTTCGGGTCTGTAGTGCTTGCCACAATTTGGTCTACATTTCCTGAATTAATTCCCAAATCTTCAGCTTCAATCGCCGCGAAAACGATCCATCTCACCGCATCAGCCCATTTAGGATCGCCGCTTTTCACCGCTGGGGCTAATGGTTCTTTTGACATCACGATCGGCAAAACAACATTATTCTCGGAATTCGGCAGAGTTGTCCGCTTAGAAACAAGTTGCGATCGATCGGCAGTAACACCTTGACAGCGACCTTCTTGATAGGTAGCAAAGGTAGCATTCACATCTTCAAACACCACAGGAGTGTATTTAATTCCTAATTTTCGCATTTGGTCGGACAAATTTTGTTCGGTGCTCGTACCTGTCTGCACGCAGATAGATTTGCCCGCAAAATCTTTTAAACTTTTGATGCCGCTGTCTTTTTTGACCATGATGCTTTGAGAGTCATAAAAGATCACCGGGGCAAATTCCAGTCCGGTAGTGCTGTCGCGACTCGCGGTGTAGGTGGTATTTCGGCTGAGAATGTCGATTTCTCCCGCCTGCAAAACTGTAAATCTATCTTTAGCATTGAGCTTTCGGTACTCGACTTTTTCGGGATCGTCAAATATTGCCGCCGCCACAGCCCTGCACACATCCACATCCAGTCCCGAATATTTGCCTTTTTCGTCTACAAAGCTAAAACCCGGCAGTTCGCCACTGATGCCACAAATCAGTTTGCCCCGGCTGATAATTGTATCTATCCGGCTGGAACCTTGTTGCGAGTTGCCGCCTGCTGCAGTTGTTGCTGTTGTTTGTCCGGTTTGTGCCGATCGATCCCTACAAGATGCCAACGGTGCCACAAACAACACACTTGCTAGTAGCAGAAATCCCCATTTACGCATAGATTTTAATAGAACGCTTTCCTGACAATCCTACCTTGTAGCTGTCAGAACTGTGGCGATCGGCGATCTACACAGCTTCCGGTTTCAAATTAGCCGTTCTGCATCCGTTGCTGCACAGCGACAACTGCCCCGACTACCCGCCTGTTTTTTTTGAGCAAGCTGGGATCCCAAAGTTAGAAACCCGGTTTCTGGCTGGAGGTGTGGTCGTCAAACCTCAGATTTATCCCCGAAACCCGGTTTCTTTTCTGCTATTTCTGCCCAGCGCGAGGGAGAATCGCCTTTCCCTGGAATATTTATCCGATTTTGATTGAATCCGCTCACAGTAGCTCTGGTGCCAGCCGCTGCTCAGCTAAATCGCGGATTAGGGACAGCCGAGACTGGATGTATTCGTCCAACAAATCTGCTTCTTTGCCATTGAGCGCAGAGTTTGTCTTTAACTGCTTCAGCAGCCACTGTACCAGGGTGGCATCGTCTAAATTGACTAACAGAGTAGCTTGGGTGGTCTCAATTAATGACCAGAGTTGGCGTAACATGACTGGAGTCATAAAACCTCGTTGAGCGTAAATACGCACTTAATGGGCGGGGATAGCGAAAAGCTGGTCTTGGTGTCTCAAGCCGATAGACGAAAAGCACCCTCTGAGCCATCGGCTTAATGATTATTTTATATTTGACCACAATAACTTAAGACAGTAGTGTCGCAAGTTACAACACACAAGATGTTATAAGAGTTCCCAATTCCTTCACATTGAGATAAACATCTTGATAAAAGATTAACAATCTTTACACGCGCTCGCTCGCGGGGCTGCCAATATCCGCGATCGGGCTCCACGGGCCCGGTGCACAATAAAATTGACTACTCGGTAGCCACAAACTTTTGAACCCTCGCCAGAATTATTTCTAATTCAGCAATGATTTTTGTAGCCCCCTCCAAATCATTAGATTCAGCCAGACTTTGAAGCCGATCTGCCATATCGGGCATTAACCGCACCGCCGCCGTAGCGCTGACACCTTTAATTTGATGAGCGTGGCGGGCGAGTGTCTCCATATCTCCCAAGGCGATCGCCCCCTTAGCAGCTTCTAAATAACTACCAGTATCCACCACAAAAGTTTGCAGTATTTCCCGCTCAAACTCTACATCAGCCCCCGAAATTTCGTGCAAACGTGCCATATCGACTACCGATTCGATATCTGGTTCAGAGTTTTGAAGTTCCTCGGCCTTAAACTTGGGATTTCCAATTTTTAGTTTGACCGACCAATTTGCTAGTACCGATTTTAACTTTTCGATCGCAATAGGTTTGCTAATATAATCGTCCATGCCCGCCGCCAGACACTTTTCCCGATCGCCCTTCAAAGCATTCGCCGTCATCGCAATCACCACCGTCTTTTGATGTGGTTCCATCTTCCCAGCAGCATCTGCCGCTTCCCGGCGGCGCAATTCCAGCGTTGCTTCGTAACCGTCCAAAACCGGCATCTGACAGTCCATCAACACAATGTCATACTTTTTCTGAGCAACCATAGATAGCGCCTCTGCGCCGTTATTGGCGACATCCGCAGTGCATCCCAAAACTCTGAGTTGATTGAGACCAACTTTTTGATTGATAGGAGTATCTTCAACTAACAAAATCTTTAAACTTGCTAACTCCCGGCTGTCAATAGCTGAGGCTCGATTGGAAGTTGGATTTGCCGGCGGCTCCTCAATCAGCGTCATCGGGGCGATCGCATTCGCCAAGCAATCAAATAGTCGGTGAGCTTTCACAGGTTTAGTTAAATACCCGCTAAAACCGCTATCTACCAAGCGTTTCGCCTCTGCAAGCTGAGTCATTGAAGTCAGCACCACCCAATGCGTCTGCTGCATTGCCGGCTCAGAAATCCTCAAGCGTTCGAGACTTCCGGCCACCATTTCCGGCAACTGAATATCAACCAAAACGATATCGTAAGGGGAATTAACGCTAACAGCTTTGTACAGAGATGCGATCGTCATCCAACCGTTTTCCACCTCCTCAACTTCCATTCCCCACAAAACAGCCATTCTCACTAGCACTTTTCGCACAGTCGGCTTGTCGCTGGCAACTAACATTTTTCGCCCCGCCAGCACCGTTTCAAAATTCACTTCGCACGCTGTCCCGACAGCAGTTAAATTTTCCGTAACTGTCGGCACAGTAAACCAAAAAGTCGAGCCTTTGCCAGGGGTACTTTCCACACCGATTTGCCCACCCATTAATTCCACCAACTGCTTAGAAATAGCCAGCCCCAAACCTGTGCCACCGTATTTTCTTGTCGTAGAGGCATCAACTTGAGTAAAAGATTGAAACAGCTTTTTTTTGTCTTCGGGAGCAATCCCAATTCCTGTATCTGTTACTTTAAACAGCAGGAGCATAAAGTCACTGTTTTCTATTTTCAACGGCTCGATATTCTCTAAAATTCTCTGATTATCGGTGGCTGCCAATAACTCAGGATTACTAGCATTAGCAACCTCAATTACCACTTCTCCTGCTTCTGTAAACTTAATAGCATTGTTGATCAAATTAGTGAGTATTTGCCGCAACCGCGCTGCATCACCTTTAATTTGCACCGGCACGTCACTGTCAATCAGTGCCACCACTTCTATACCTTTTTCTTGTGCGGGAGTTGCCAACAAATCCAGCACTTCATTCATACAGATACTGAGGTTAAATTCTAGTATTTCTAAGCGCATTTCTCCGGCTTCCAGTTTGGAGAGATCCAGAATATCGTTAATGATGGAGAGTAAATTTTGACCGCTGAGTTTCAGCGTCTGTACAAAGTCAAGCTGTTCGGGAGTAAGATTCGTTTTCAGCAGCAAATCTGTCATCCCCATCACTCCATTCATCGGAGTACGGATTTCGTGACTCATATTTGCTAAAAATAGCGACTTCATTCGAGACGCTTCTAGGGCTGCTTCTCGTGCCTGCTGCGCTTGTTCAAAAAGAGTAGATTGCTGAATGGCGATCGCCAACTGCACGCTCAACCTTCCCAGCAAATCCATCTCAGAATCAGTCCAAACCCGCGGAGCGCTGCACTGATGGGCAATCAGCAATCCCCACAACCGATTTTGACTCGTTTCCAAACTCCTTCCCGGCGGGTTCATTTGAGTTTCTGGCGAATATTCTGCTGCCAACCCCTGACTTTCATCGCCTATAAAAATTGGTACAACTACATTAGCCCTTACCTGCAAACTAGCGAGTAAATCTCGGTGTTCATCGCTCAAATTGGCAGTATAAATATCTGCCATTGCTTGAATTGTTCCTGGACTGTACAGCCATACAAAATTTTCCCCAAAGGATGTTCTTTGAACTTTTCTGCCCAGCAGGGGCATCCAATCATCCCCTACAGATTCCACAACAACAACCGCTGTTTCCTCGGAATCAAAACGATAAATTATCGTGCGGTCAGTTGCCAGCAACTGCCGCACTTCTTGTACAGCAGTGCTCAGAGTTTGAGTGAGGTTGAGAGACTGTCGGACTCGCTGGGCGATCGCCGAAACCAGCCGTTCTTGTTCTGCTTGTTCCCGCAGCATTCTCTCAGCTTGCTTGCGTTCGGTGACATCGCGAATTACCGCAGCAAAGCACAGCGGCTCAGTGGTTTGAGGGTGCTTGACCAGAAAAGCATTCATCACAACATCAATGGGCTGTCCGGTGGCCAAGTGCTGCATTTGACCTTCGCCTTGCCACTGGCCCTGACTGATAATTGTTGGTAAAATCTCTTGACTGAATTTCTGTTGAAAATAGGGCCCAATATAATCCCAAATCTCCGTATAAAGCACTGCCGAAAGATTCTCTACCCCCACCAGTTTTCGTCCGGCTTCGTTGACAAACAGCGTTTTGCCTTTCAGGGTAGCCATACTGATAAAATCGCTGCTGTTTTCAATCAGCGACACAAATTTTTGCCTTTCTTCTTCTCCTTTTTTGCGTTCAGTAATGTCGCGCTTGACGCAGACGTGACAAATTACATCGTCGGCGTTGTTAATCACAGAGTATGCCGCAACGTCGATCGCCAGCGTCTGGCCTTTTTTAGTGGAGTTAATAATTTCGCCCCGAAAACTTCCTGTTTTTGCTAAACTTTGGGCAATTGCCAAAAAGCGATCCCCCGCAACCAGCGGCGAAGCTTCTGCTTCTAATTCCGCGTCTGTGTATCCTAGAAGCGTTTGGTGAGCAAGATTTTGTTCGACGAAAAACCCGTCAGCATCGATAATAACGATCGCATCGTTGGAATTTAAAAATATTTCTCGGTAAAGTTTTAGTTTTTCCTCAGCTCGCTTGCGTTCGGTGATGTCTCTTTTGACATTTACGTAACAAACTACATCCCCAGCATCATTTAAAACCGCAAAAGCCGAAACCTCCACCTCAACTGTTCCTTCTTCCACAGCCTTAATACAGGTCATTTCGCCTCGGTAACTCCCAGTTTCTGCCAAGCTTTGCAGCACAGACGTAAATGCCTGTTCTCCCATGTGAGTGGCAGGCGTTTTTCCCCACAATTTTGACGCGCTGTGACCCAGCAAAGCCGTGTGAGCTTGATTTGTTTCTAAGTAATAGCCTTCGGGGTCTAAGATCGCGATCGCATCGTTGGATTTTAAAAAGATTTGTTGATAAAGTTGCAGCTTCCGTTCAGCTTGTTTCCGGGCGCTAATATCCGTGAACAAGCCGTAGTAAACTATCTCCCCCGATGCTTGGAATTCTGGCTGGGAAGCTCCTTGCACCCATTTAAGTTTTCCTGACGGAGTGACAATTCTTCCTTCCCACCGCCAAGGCTGCAAATTTTCAGCAGAAAGCGTCACCGAGTTAAGAAAATCATCTCGATCTTCGGGATGAATCATGTCAACAATTACATTAAAATCCTGCTGAGCAGCCTCTGGTTCTATTTCATACAATTCTCGGCAGCCCGCGCTCACAAACGAGAAGGCCATCGAGCCATCTGGATGTAAGTCAATTTGATATACCGTACCCGGTACGCTAGCAGTAATTTTTTGCAGTTTGGCTTGGCTTTGATTCCTGGCTTCCTCTGTGGCTTGCAATTGACCAATCTCTCTAGACAAACCCACAACCCCAAATATATTACCCTCTGCATCGTATAGCGGCAATTTTTGCGTATCAAAGACGTGCTGTTTTCCGCCTTCAAAGACGATCGCCTGGTAGGGATTGCGAACCCTCTCCCCAGCCAGCACAGCTCGATCTTCCTCGCGGATGCCCCTAATTGAGTTGTTGCGATCGCCAAATACTAATTCGGCTGAAAACCCTAATTCAATATCATCTTTGCCGATAATTTCCTCAACATTTTTCCCCACATATTCAGCAAAACTTTGATTAACAAAAATGTATCTAAAATTTCTATTTTTAGCAAAAACTCTGTCCGCAGCAGCTTCCATTACAGCCCGCAACAATAGTTCTTGACTTTCCGAATCCAGAACACAATTATTTTGAAGTGTATCCTTGACAAGGGTCGGTTTAGATGCTAAGATATTTAACTCTTTTGCACAAATTTGAGCTACTGTGTGGAGCAAACAAAGGTGTTCCAAATTAAAAACATTTGCCTGCTCTGCACCAATGAAAAATACTCCCAATAATTCCTCAGTTTCATCCGGGTTGGCTGGTGCCATCAAGAGCGACTGAAACTGAGCCATTGGTGCCGGAGCCATGTTGTGCGCCCAGTCCCGATTGCCAGCAAGCCATTCAGCGCGAGCAGCTTGCAACCGCCCTTCCATTTCGGATCGGGTGCTAGCAGTTAAGGGCTGTAAGTGTTGCAGGTATAGTCGATCGTCCGGTAGGGTCAAAATGGCGATCGCCGCCCCAGGAATCAGGCGATCGAGATATGCCAGACACGCAGACCAAATTTCATCAGCACTGAGACTGGTTTGAACTTTTGCAGTAAGTTCGTTGAGAACTTGCAGTTCCAAGGTACGCTGGCGGACTTGTGCTTTGAGGCTGGCGGCTAGGATTTGCATAGTGCTCACCACACTGGTTTGCTTATATTATAATTATTGATTTTCAAATTTTTGTAAACAATCATCTTAAAATATATCCGACGAAAAGACAACGTTTTATATTTATATTACCTTCACGCGCTAAAAAACCAAGGCGCGATCGGGAGCAAAGAGACACTGCTCAATGCAAGCTCTCGCTCCCGCTGCGACTTAACATCACACCTAAAGATAGATGCAATATCCAGACTTCCGTGGCTTAAACAAAAAAAAATTAGACCAAAGTTCAAACCCTCAAATTCATCTGTAGAGTCAATCAAAAATCGAAAATCGAAAATCAATGGACGGTGAAACTAGCCCATTAAAATCACATTATCGATCACATGGATCACGCCGTTATCAGCTTCGATATCCGCAGCGACAACTGTAGCATTTTTCACCTCAAAACCGTCAGAACAATCAATTTTAATCGGCGAACCTTCCAAGGAAGTAACAAAACCGAGTTTTGCCAAATCAGCTTTCATAAACTTCCCCGATACGACGTGAAACATCAAAATCCTAGTCAGTTGGGGAACGTTCTGCACTAGGGTGGTGATAGTTCCCGGTGGCAATTTGGCAAAAGCATCGTCAGTGGGTGCAAAGACAGTGAAAGGGCCCGGACTTTTGAGCGCATCTACTAAATTAGCTACTTGCACGGCTGTTACGAGGGTTTGGAACGAACCCGCACCTACGGCAATATCAACAATATCAGGCATTGTGTTTTACCTCATCTGGGAAAAAAGTTCTATTAAGTATCGTAAACTGAGGCGGGCAACAATACCTACTGTCTTTTTTGAAAAATTGGTAATTATTTTGTAGTCAGGACTTCAATCCTCACATTTTTGAGGAGGACTTCAGTCCTCACTACAAACCTAATAATATAGGACTTACATATGGCAGCCCAGAAACCGGGTTTTGTACGAAAATACTTCGTTAAAACCCGCAGATTAGGTAAAAAACCCAGTTTCGAGGAGTCGGAGTGCGTAAGTCCTGTAATAGTTATTTTACCCGATATAATATTACTAACCGCTTGGGAATTTAACGGCGGGGGGGGGTTTACAATTGGTACATTACTGCTGGCGATTGTGATACCCCAATTCTCTGTTTCTAAATCTTCTACTTCAGCCTTTAGGTTTTCTCCCTTGTGAATGCTAAAACTGCCGTACAAAATTAAAACTTCAAAAATATCCGTATGAATCAAAGCTGCTTTCCGGTGCGCGTTTTCACCTAAATGAAAACCAATCAAATCAGCTTCAGGATCTTTGACATCTTCAGGATGGAACACCTCCCAACTGATGTCTCTGCAGTCATGAAATACTATGTTATAAGGCAATCGATCGCCTGTCGGATCGTAAATACATTCAAATAAAATTTCATTCCCCCACAAAGACACATTGACATTGGTGATGAGGGATGTAAGTCCACCTAAATTAAGCAAGTTGTAGTCATCGGGCATATTAATTACTCACTTTTTCTCCAGTATTGTGCGTCCCAGGAATATTATTGCCAAATTCATCGCTTGTTTTGACCAAACTGCCATCTTTGTCAAGACGCAAACCTTTGTTTATTTTTCGGCCATCTGAACCGTATCTGGGAGCTGGGGTGCGTACAACTTCACCATCAGGACGGATATTGACTCGCGAACGATCGGCAAATTCGTATTCAAGATAACCCCCTTCAGTAGTTCTGATTTCTGCACCCAATCCGCGAAAAAAATCATCGACTTCTTGGCGAGTCATCCCGGTTAAGTCTCCAAACTCAGATGCAATTCCATTTGCTCCCACTCCCTGACTCGGCACGCAAGTCTCCTCACCAACCATTGCTTATTGGAGTTTAGCACAGGTGGAAAATGGGAAAAAGGAAGTTTGACAACGAGCAATGTACGGGATGTAACGGATGGATGGATCGATGGATATCGAAGAAGGAAGAATCCTTCCTCAAACTCCCAATGCCCAATGCCCTGTTTGGCCAATACCCAAAACAAATAGGGCGCGCACCGCACGCCCTATCTATCAGCAATTAGCCAACAATTATTAGCCGCCGATTTGCACTTTAACCACGCGGTTCTTTTCTGCTTCCGCTTTGGGCAAATTCAGGTGCAAAACTCCATTTTTGTACTCAGCTTCTACGCTGTCATTTTGAACCCGTGCCGGTAGGGGAATCACCCGGCGGAACGAACCGTAGCGGAACTCAGAGCGAGTCATGCCTTTATCTTCACTCTTAGTTTCTTGACGGCGTTCGCCACTGATAGCAACAGCTTCTGCGGTTACTTGTACATCCAAATCCTTAGCTTCCATGCCCGGAATTTCTAACTTAAGGTGGATGGCTTCGGGAGTTTCATCGAGTTCGGCGGGGGGTAGAAAAGCAGAACCGTTAGATCCGCGATCGGTTGCCGGAGTCAAGCTATCAAACAACCGATTCATTTCTCGCTGCAAGGAGTCCATTTCCCGCAAAGGTTCCCAACGAATAAGTGCCATAACTAATACCTCGACTATCTGAAGTTTTTAGGGGTTGAGAAACACTTGACTCAACTTGTATTTAATATATTCCAGCTCCCGAAACTGGGGGATTCGGTTTTCCGCAAAAAGGCCGATCGCATTTCCGAACATTCGCGATCGATACTGCTAAATAATTGCGGGTGCGGAGATCCGATCCAACCCGAACCAAGCAATTTTAGATTTTAGATTCGAGCCAGGAATTCCCATCTAAAATCTAAAATCGAAGGTTCGATTAACTCCACCGCGAATGCTGATAAGAAGCGTAGGTATCAAACAAAGCACCCACCAAACTAAAAGTTAGGCCGATCACGAAAAAACCCTGGAGGGGACAGCCACTGCCGAAAGTAGCTAAGAACTGCAAAATCAGGTCTTCTCCAGAACGACCAACTCCTTGGAGAGCAGGCACGAAGCCAATCAGCGAAAAGCTAGTCAATCCCCCGCCGATTAACAATAAGGGGGCGACAAAGCTCAACAGGCTGGTCAGCAGTACAGAGCGAAGAAAATTGGGAAAAATGCTCATAAGAGTCAGTAAATTCAGCTAAACTGCCGAAAGGTGCAAGCAAACAAAACTTGTCCTTTTCTACGATAGGCAGCGATCGCCCTCCGTGGCCAGTTCTGTCAGAAATCTTAAATGTTATAGAAAAAACTTGTTTAAGATTTGTAGATAGATTTCATTTTTGGCAGTTGTTCTATACTCGAAATCCCCTTGAGCACCAGTACATCTTCGAGCCTCAGTTTGTGGAGTCAGCGGTTGCTGGCAGCAGCTTTATTGGGCGGCCAAGTCATGCTGCACTTGCTGAGGGGCAAAATTCACCGCCGCAACACCCTCGACCAAATGGCAGCAGTCGGCCCGGAATCTCTGCTGATTGCTTTGCTGACTGCGGGTTTTGTCGGCATGGTATTTACTATTCAGGTAGCGAGGGAGTTTATTAACCTCGGTGCAGGCAATGTCGTCGGTGGCGTTTTGGCTTTGTCTTTGACGCGCGAGCTCGGTCCCGTCTTAACAGCCGTAATCGTGACGGGGCGGGTAGGTTCGGCTTTTGCAGCGGAAATAGGCACGATGCAGGTAACAGAACAGATAGATGCCCTGCTGATGCTCAGAACAGACCCGATCGACTATTTAGTAATTCCCCGCGTCCTTGCTTGCTGCTTGATGCTGCCAATTTTAACCATCATGTGTCTCGTCACCGGCATCCTCGGCGGACTGCTGATTGCTACGACGATGTACGGGATCTCTCAAAGCGTGTTTTTAGAATCAGTCCGCAATTTCCTGAGTCTGTGGGATATTTGCAGCGCGGCAATTAAGGCTTTTGTATTCGGTGGCTTGATTGCTGTAATCGGCACTAGCTGGGGTTTGACCACCACCGGCGGGGCAAAAGGCGTCGGTCAATCGACGACTACGGCGGTGGTGACGGCTTTACTGGCTATTTTTATTGTGAACTTTTTCCTGACTTGGCTGATGTTTCAGGGAACGGGTTCTAGCGTACTCAAGGGCTTGTAAGCTAGGAAACAGATAAAATATGAATAATTGGCAACATTCGTTTACTACCATTGATTTAAACCCGTGACTACAACTGCCTCTTCGACTGCGCCGACAAATACGATCGAACTCGCTCCGAGTTATGCGATTCCCCTAGTCCTGGTACTGGCGGCCCTACCGCTACTGTTCGTTCAGAAGTGGGTGAGTTTGCCGCTTTCTGTGTTCGGCTTGTTTCTGATGTACCAAACCGCCACCCTCCGGCTACAATTTACCCCAACAGATTTGGACATTTATCGATCGTCCAAGTTAATCCGCCGCTTTCCTTACCGAGAATGGCAAAATTGGCGGATATTTTGGCCTGCGGTGCCGATTTTGTTCTATTTCAAAGAAATTAACAGCATTCACTTTCTGCCGGTTCTGTTCGATCGTAAAATGCTACAGACCTGCTTAGAACAGCGCTGTCCCCGTCAAGACTAAAAAAGTTGTTAATTTTTAATTTTTAACTTTTCCGTGCCCACGCCGAACAAAATTTCCCATGAATTCAGACGAATCTCCAACCCAAGAACCCCAACCACAACCAGCCGCCCCAAGCGGTGAAGGCGAAGTCGATTTGCCCGTGAATGAGACGGAATACCAACTTCTATCTCAAACAGAGGATTTGTGGCTCGACGAAAATGAACTGCCAGCCCAACTCCCGCCAGAAACAGACCCGCCACTGGCAGAGGAAGATGCCGAAATCGCCCAATTCGTGGACGAAGCAGGCGCAATCGCCCAAATTCCGCCCAACACCCACGATGGCGAATCAGAAAGTCCTATCGCTCAAATCGATCCTCCCACAGACTCCCAGCCAACAGCAACCGCAGAAACGGTAACGCACATCCCAGAAAATGTTACCGAACATTTGGCAGAGAGAGTCAAAGAATTGCAGCAGCAAGAACAAGCTTTGACTGAAAAAATTGCCGCATTGGAAGCCGACAAAGCCAATGCTATAGAAGCGTTGGGCCAGGCTCAAGCATCGATCGGGCGTTTGGTACAAGACGGCTTGATTCAATTAGATCAGCGCAAACAAGCGCTACAAATAGAAGTAGAAAAACTCGAACGCCGGCGCGATCGAATTCAAAAGGAAATGCGAACCACTTTTGCCGGCGTTTCCCAAGATTTAGCAATTCGAGTCCAGGGTTTCAAAGACTATTTAGTAGGCAGTTTGCAGGATTTGGCCGCTACCGCCGAACTCTTAGATTTGACACCGCCAGTGCAAGAGACACCACAGCGAACTGCTGCTGAGGAGTCTCAATCCTCAGCACCGGTAAATCCCAAATTTGCCGAACAGGGATTTCAAGAACAAGCCAAACAAATTCGCCGCACCCTCGATCAATACCGCACTGTCCCCGACTACTACGGCCCGCCTTGGCAACTTCGCCGCACTTTTGAACCCATCCACGCGGAACGAGTTTCTAACTGGTTTTTCACCCAAGGAGGAAGGGGTGCTTTGCGGACTATGGGTTCGCGCTTGCAAAATATCTTGATTACTTCGACAATTATTTCTGTACTCAGAAGCGTCTACGGCGGGCGGGTGCGGACTTTGGTGCTCGCGAACAGTCCCGAACGTTTGGGAGAGTGGCGCCGGGGTTTGCAGGACTGTTTGGGCATTACTCGCAGCGATTTCGGCCCGGAAAGGGGGATTATTATGTTTGAGTCTGCGGAGGCTTTGGCTCAAAAAGCCGATCGACTGGTGAAAGATGGCAAATTGCCGCTAATTGTCATTGATGAAACTGAGGACTTAATTAGTTTGTCAATCCTGCAATTTCCTTTATGGCTGGCCTTTGCTGCTGATCCGCAAACTTTGATGGCGGCTAAGGATTTTTGATTGGGTAATGGGTAATTGGTAATTGGTAATTGCTAATTAGTAATTGCTAATTGCTAATTATGCTAGGGGAAAGGTTGAAACTTTTAAAAGTACACGAAATCTCAAATTAAAAAATGGCTAGCTGGATAATTTTAAATGGCGCATTGCTAATAGCAGCTTATCTGCTGGGTTCGATTCCGACTGGGTACGCCTTGGGGAAATGGATGCTAGGAATTGATATTCGAGAGGTTGGTTCGGGTTCGACTGGTGCGACTAACGTACTGAGGACTTTGGGCAAAGGGCCGGGGTTGGGGGTGTTGTTGGTTGACGTGTTGAAGGGGGTAAGTGCGATCGTCCTAATTCGCTATATTTACTCTCTCACTTTTACCAGCCAGCTAGCAACCGCCGCCGGTTTAGAAAATATTGCAACTGTCCTCCCTTGGATGGCAACTTTGGCGGGTTTCTCGGCTGTTTTGGGCCACAGCAAATCAATCTGGCTGGGGTTTACGGGGGGTAAATCTGTGGCTACGAGTTTGGGAGTTTTGCTTGGTTTGTACTGGCCCGTTGGTTTGGGAACTTTCGGAATTTTTGGAATCGTGTTTGCGGTGTCGCGAATTGTTTCTTTAAGTTCGATTATCGGGGCAATTAGCGTGGCTGGATTGATGTTTGCTTTACATCAGCCCCTGGCTTATGTATTGTTTGGCATTGCGGGCGGTGTGTTTGTAATTGTGCGGCACCGCAGCAATATTCAGCGGCTTTTGAATGGTACGGAACCAAGGATTGGGCAGAAATTGGAAACAGCAGCTAGCGATTGATCTGAAACAGCCTGACACCTTTTCAATTATTTCCCATAACGGGCCCTAGTTCCAACACAAATCCGGGCAAAATATCTTCCCCTGACAGCGTAACAGGGGACTGCAATATTTCTATTTCTCGATCGATCCTATAAATCTCCACACTCCGCGTTTGCGGGTCAATCAACCACCCCAAACAAACGCCATTTTCCCGATATTCCTGCATTTTCTCTCGCGTTTCTCGGATAGAATCAGTGGGCGAGCACAATTCCACTACAAAATCAGGACACAGTGGCGGAAATTTTCTTTTTTGTTCGGGAGTTAAAGCTTCCCATCTTTCGCGTTTTATCCAAGAAGCATCGGGAGAACGAGTTGCACCGTTTGGGAGTCTAAAACAGGTGGAAGAGTCAAAAGCAATTCCTAGATTCGGATTTTGGCGACTCCAAGCTTGCAATTGATAGGATAAATCCATATTACGGTTGCCCGTTTCTCCTCCCGTTGGTGGAACCATCAGCAGTTCTCCTTTTGCATTCCGTTCAAATTTATAATCGGGGTGATGTTGGCACAGTTCGTAAAACTGATCGTCTGTCAACTTGATCCACGGACTTAAATCTAATTTTAAAGTCAGCATGGCACTAACACCTATTTACCCAATTCTTGAGAACGCAAACAAGCTGCTTTCACTGCTTCGATTAGGGCAGAACGAAAGCCGTTACTCTCTAGTTTAGCAATTCCGGCAATAGTTGTGCCGCCGGGACTCGTAACTTGATCTTTCAATTGTGCCGGGTGCATTCCCGTTTCTTGCATTAGCTTCGCTGTACCGAATACTGTTTGTAAAGCTAATTGAGAGGCGATCGCCCGTGGCAGACCCGCACAAACTCCGCCATCTGTCAAGGCCTCTATCAAAATTGCTACATAACCAGGCCCGGAACCCGAAAGTCCAGTCACCGCATCGAGCATACTCTCAGGTACTTCTACCACTTCTCCCACGGCCTGAAAGATGCGCTTTACCAATTCTAAATCAGCCGGTTGCACGAGTTTTCCCGGAGCGATCGCGCTCATTCCCGCTCCTACCGTGGCTGGAGTATTCGGCATCACCCGCAGCACTCCCCGCCCCGGAAAGGCTGGTTCCAGCTTGCTCAGTGGCACTCCGGCCAAAATCGACACTACTAGCGCTTCTGGCTGGGAATTAGCCGTTTCTCCATTATTTCCCTGTTTGCGATCGGCCGCCACCGCCAACTCCAAAGCTACCGTATCAAAAACTTGCGGTTTAATCGCCAAAAACAGCACTTCTGTAGCCGCAGCAACTTCTAGATTGCTGGCTGTTGTTCCAATCCCGTATTTGTTAGCCAAAAACTCGCGGCGTTTTACCCCAGGCTCGCTCACCAATATTTCTGAAGGTAAATAAACTTTTTGTGCAATTAAGCGGGATAAGAGAGCTTCTCCCATTACCCCGCCGCCGATCGTACCAAATTTTATGTTAGTCATTAGTCATTAGTCATTAGTCATTAGTCATTAGTCTACAGTGCTACCTTGTAGGGTGCGTCGCCCGCAACAATTTACAAGTTCGATCGAAAATTAGAAAGCGACGCACCTTACTATTTTATGCTAGTCATTAGTCATTAATTATTAGTTGCCATTAATTATCAGTTCTCCGCCTTAGCTAAGAGTTAAGCGCCCAGAACTAAGGATACAAAATTCAGGATATCGCTAGTTAAAAGCTTACTGGCTAATAACTAAAGACTAAAGACAGATGACTAATGACTAATAACTACTGACTAATAACTACTGAGCGATGGTAGCTTGTTCTGCCGGCCAGACTGTCGGTGCAGGAGCAGCAGCACGAGGGCGTCCTTGAGCAGGAGGCACTTCGTGAACCACACCAGACTGAGTTCTCACCTGCACGCAGCTAGGCGTAAACAAGAAAATACTTTCGCCAATTCGCTCTTGATGACCGTCAAGGGCATAAGTACCGCCCGCCACAAAGTCCACAGCTCTTTGCGCTTGGTCTGGGTCCATCACCGTCAGGTTCAAAACCACAGACTTCCGTTCCTTAAGGGCTCGAATTGCTGCCGGCATCTCTTCAAAAGTGCGCGGCTCCATTACTACTACTTCCGAAATCCCGTTCATAGCTCCAGGCATTCCAATCACGTTATTCATTACTGACCCTACTCCCCCGGTTGGTGCAACTACATCCATACCTGTCGATCCTACTACTGACCGCTCTCGCATTCTACGATTTTGACGACGTTCTTCTTCCGCTGCGACTGCCGCGGGGTTGGGTTCAGGCGCTTGGTAGAAGTTCTGATAGCGCTCCCCTTCAGTTTCGTCGTACACGTCATCGTACTCAGGCTCATTGTTGATCCCTACAAAATCTCGCAGTTTAGAAAAAATATTCATGATTCACGCTCCTTTACGACTTTGCTGCCCCGACTATACTCGCGTTGCGCGTTAGTCGCGGGTGGCTGACTATTCTATATTTAACCCAAATTGTCTTTATCAGAAGATTTCAATTATTTATCCCCTCCTAGAGCCAAATAAGGTTTGTCCTAGCCGTACCATAGTAGCACCTGCTTGAATTGCCAAATGATAATCTCCCGACATCCCCATCGAGAGCTGCTGCATTTGAATGTAGGGCAAATTTTGCTGCTGGATTTTGTCAGCAAGTTCGCGGGTGCTGTTAAATAATTCTAGGATTTGGGAGTCATCTAATCCCAGCGGAGGAATTGTCATCAAACCTTGAATTTTGATATGCTGACATTTGTTGAGTTCTGGAAGGTCAGCCAGCAGTTCTGGAACGCTCCAGCCGTATTTGTCCGGGTCGGGCAACATTTTGACCTGCAGGCAGACTTGGGGAGAGCAGGACATTTCCCCCGCCAAGCGCGAAAGTCGCTGAGCGAGTTTTAAATTGTCGAGAGAGTGAATCCACTGGAAATGCTCTAGGGCCTTGGCGGCTTTGTTGGCTTGCAAGTGCCCGATCAAGTGCCAGTTGATATCCGGTAAATCTTGCAGTTGGCTTTGTTTTTCGGCAGTCTCTTGAACCTTACTCTCGCCAAAATCCCGGATACCGCCGTCGTATGCTTCGCGGATAGCATCAGTCGATACCTGTTTGGTAACGGCAATTAACCGCACTGATTCCGGCAAGTGTTGGCGAATGCTGTTAATTCGAGAGGCTATGGTCATGGGTACTCAACGCTCTTGACGGGAGGGAAGGAAAATTAAGACTGTTACCAATTACCAAATTACTGATTTTCGTTATTGAAATGTACGCTGGTGAATGGTTTGCAATTGGTCGTACTCGTGATATTGACCGCTGCGACGCAGGGTTCGCAGGCGAATTTCGACCATGAGGCGAGCGTCGGAGCGGCTGATTGGTTCAAATCTCAGCCCGCCAGGGCCGTTTGTCACCAAAAAAAACAGGCGTTGGGCGTATAGGGTGGTAAATAATTCTTGGCTGTCTTCAACCTGGGATACCCTGAAGAGGAGGCCAAAGTTTGGATGATTCAGGTAAGTTTCGGTAGTCATTCACACTCACAATCTATCAATTTTAGATTAAAGATTTAGATTTTAGATTTTAGTTTCGCTCGATCGCTCGACAGCGTTGTTTGACGGCGGGGTACAAAGGGCGATCGCCGTAGCCGTGCAATAGTCTCCGTCGTGGCTGAGGCTTAATTGCCACTGGCAATTTCCCCAAACAGAGGCTTGTGCTGCTGCGGCTCCGTGCAGTTGCACGTTTGGAGCACCGTTTTCGGAGCGCCGAATTTCCACATCTGCATACCGTATTCCCCGCCATCCCGTGCCTAGAGCTTTGACAACGGCTTCTTTTGCTGCCCAGCGGCCCGCTAGCTGGTTGCAGGAAACTCGATTCATTTTACCTTTAATGCTGCTGTGTTGAGAATTTTGTTGTCCGCAATCCCTTTGTTCGGCGGGCGTGTAAACTTTTTCGAGGAAGCGATCGCCAAAGCGGTCTAATGCGGCTTGAATGCGCGGAACATATACGATATCTGTCCCAAGATAGATGTTCAAGGTCTTGGTTCTCTAAATATTTGTCTCCATTACTTTAGCAGGACTGTCGCGCACCAGACAAAACTTACTCAAATGTCAATACGCTTGGGTTAAGGAAAATTGTAGCGAAAATGTTGGGCGGAGTGAAACGGAGGGTTCGTTCCACGGGCCCAACCTACGCACGATCGGTTTTTTTAGCACTAACCCAAGCGTATTGACTCAAATGTATGCCCGTGCTTCAAAGCCCGCTCGAATCTTTCCTTCCCAATTCTTCAATCTCAAATCTAATCAATCTAAAATCTAAAATCTAAAATCTAAAATCGCAACATCTGTCCCAAGATAGATGTTCAAGGTCTTGGTTCTCTAAATATTTGTCTCCATTACTTTAGCAGGACTGTCGCGCA
>NZ_JAUBTG010000034.1:25528-58955 GCF_036702395.1 Microcoleus sp. D3_18_C2
CCAGACAAAACTTACTCAAATGTTGGCCTGTACTCCAAACGACGAGCTTCATCAGTCATTCCCAATTCTTCAATCTCAAATCTAATCAATCAATCAATCAATCAATCAATCAATCAATCAATCAATCAATCTAAAATCTAAAATCTAAAATCTAAAATCTCAACTGTCCCACCCCCAAACAAAACGGGCGCTCCAGAGGATGAGCAAGCAGCCGAGGGCGATCCAGTCTCGGATTTTCAATTGCAACTGGTGCCATTCTACACGGTGTCGATCGGGACTGGTGAAGCCGCGAACTTTCATGGCGCTGGCAATTTGTTCAGCTCGCAAAAGCAAGTTTTCTAACAGCCGCTCGGCTATCATCAACCACACTTGAGCTGCGCTGCGAAATCCGAGTTTTTTCCAGTTTATCGCTCTGGTTCTGACCGATCGCACTAAATTTTGTATTTCTTCCAATACTAGGGGAATAAATCGCAAAGATAAAGTTAATGTTAAGGCTATTTCGGTAATAGGCCAGTTCAAGCGGCGCAGGGGCTGCATTAAGTTTTCAAGGGCGGCGGTAATTTCTTCGCTGGCTGTGGTGAGAAGGTAGAGGTTGGTGCTGTAAATTACTGTGAAAAATAGGGTGCTGACGTTGATAGCTAAATCTAGGGATTTGCGAGTGATTTTAATCGGGCCTTGTTTTAATAAAACGTAACGGTAGTTTGTGGGTTGGGGGAGTTGATTTGGGCTTTGGGCTTTGGGATTGGGGATTGGGGAGTTTGAGCCTAAGTTAAAAGATTGGTACCAGGGTTTGGGCTTTTGAGGGGGTGGAAGGGTTGCCGGCTGTTGGGAAAAGGTTAATTCGTCGGCGGGGATGCGGGGCTGGTGTTCTGCGGGGAGTCCGTCGGGGGCGATCGCGCTGAGGCAAAATACTAATAGGCAAAATAGCAGCAGCAGTCCCATTTGCTGTTTCCACACGCGCAAGGGAATTGCTGCAGTTAGTGTCAGTACGATTAACATTCCTACTAGCATCAACCGCCAGATGGGATTGGCGAGTATTGGTGCAATCAGAAATGTCATCAACCAAGCTAATTTGACGCGGGAGTCTAGCCGGTGAAGCCAGGTTACGGGTTGTTCTAGGTAAAGTCCTATGGGGAGCGATCGAAGTAAGTCCATCTTGTCGATTTTAGATTTTAGATTTTAGATTTTAGATTGAGGGATTGATTGATTGAGGGATTGAGGGATTGAGGGATTGATTGATTGATTGATTGATTGAGGGATTGAGGGATTGATTGAGGGATTGATTGATTGATTGATTGATTGATTGATTGATTGATTGAGGGATTGAGGGATTGATTGATTGATTGATTGATTGATTTTTGAATGGGATTATTTGATTGAGCAATTGATTTTTTGATTGGGGATTATTTGATGTTTTGATTTTTGATAGGAAATTTTTGTTGAATTTTGACATTTTTTTATTTGCGATTTGCTGTTGGGTTTTTAGCAATTAAAGTTTTGATGGACGCAACAGTCATCGCTAAAATCTCATTTGTTTCTGACATGATACTTTTCAATTTAGTGGCATCTACCAATTCAGCTTCAACTATTAACTCCATCCAGTAAAGACTTTCATCCGCTTCTTCTTCCACTATCCTGAGTTTAGAAATTAAGTCTGCTGTTGACTTCGCACGACAAGCCGCTCGATAATTGGCTCCTACAGAAGTTGCTGAACGAATTAACTGCTTGCCAATTACCTGAGAAGCGGAGCCTTTGGGCAGCGCATCTACTAGCTTAATAACTCTCAATGCTAGCTGCTTTGTTCTTCTTTTAAACTCTTGTTCGTCCACCTTGCGATTTGAGATTTTAGATTGTTTGATTTGGAATTGTTTCAAATACCAAGTAATTGAATTGCCAAGAGGCGAAGGAAGACAAAAGAAAAAAATCGCAACTTAATTATACCATTAAACTGCGTTTTCTCTTTAATCTAAAATCCAAAATCTAAAATCTAAAATCACTTCACGCGCAGTGCTCTGTTTGTTGTGCTCATTTCGGTGGCACGAACTTTTTTGCCTCTCCAAAGTAGCCGCATTGGTGTACCGGTAAAGCCTAGATGTTTGCGGAATTGGCTTTCCATGTAGCGGCGGTAATTTTCTGTGAAGCGTTTGGGATCGTTGACAAATAGGGCGATTGTCGGTGGCTGCGATCGCACTTGAGTACCGTAATAGATTTTGCCTTGTTTTCCTTGGCGGGTAACTGGGGCTGAGTGCCAGGTTGTGGCTTCTTCTATGACTTCGTTAATGACTGCGGTAGGGACGCGACGTTTGTGTTCGTCGGAGGCTTTGTCTACTAATTCAATGATTTTTTCAACTCGCTGTCCACTCATGGCGCTAACAAAAATCATTTCTGCCCAGTCGAGGAAATAAAGTCGGGTTCTGACTTCTCTTTCGTACTCGTATATTGTGTCGGACTCTTTTTCTATGGCATCCCATTTGTTGACGACTATGATGCAGGCGCGACCTTCTTGGCTGATGCGATCGGCTAATTTTTGGTCTTGATCGGTAACGCCGTCAATTGCGTCAATTACTAACAGTATGACGTTGGCGCGGCGGATGGCTTTGAAAGCGCGGTTGATGCCGAAAAATTCTGCGCCGTATTCGACGTTTTTCTTTTTGCGAATTCCGGCTGTGTCGATCAGGCGGTAGGTTTTACCGTTGCGTTCTACTAAGGTGTCGATCGCGTCGCGGGTTGTGCCGGAAATTGGGCTGACTATGGCGCGATTTTCTCCGAGAAATGCGTTTAACAAACTCGATTTGCCGACGTTGGGACGACCGATAATTGCTACTTTAATTTCCTCAACTTCGGGTAATACTTCTGTGGGAAGGTAAGTAATTAATTTGTCTAGCAATTCGCCGGTGCCGTTGCCGTGAATGCCGGAAACTGGGAAAGGTTCTCCGAGCCCCAATTGCCAAAAGTCTGCTGCTTGGGTAAGCCCTGTATTTTCGGATTCGCATTTGTTGACTGCGAGAATGACTGGGACTTTTTGCAGTCTCAGCCAAGATGCGATCGATTCGTCGCCGCCGGTGAGCCCGGTTTTTCCGTCAACTACGAAAATGGCTGCGCTGGCTTCTGCGAGGGCTGCCATTGCTTGTTCGCGAATTAAAGGCAGAAATTCTGTCTCGTCGTCGAATACTAGCCCGCCGGTGTCTACGACTTGATATTCCCGATCGCCCCAGTATGCTGGTCTGTAAGTGCGATCGCGCGTGATTCCTGGTTCGTCGTGGACGATCGCGTCTTGGGTGTTGGCTAAACGGTTGACGAGCGTCGATTTGCCTACATTGGGGCGTCCAATAATAGCAACTATAGGTAGAGACATAAAAGTAGCAGCAATTAGGCTGCGCCGTGATTTTGAGGTTTAGCCTTTTATTGTAAGCGAAACTGGCCCAGATTGTATGCGATCGGGCTGCATCGTGTATTATACGCCCTCCGGGGCTGTGTTGCCAGCGCCGCGAACTCATGGCGACCTCTGGAAACGAGATAAAGAAGGCTCGGACTGTTAATCTGGATTACCAGAGCCTGGTAACGATAAAAGCTTGCTGCACCTTCTCTAAAAATTGCTAAATGGAACGACTTATTTCTGTATTCGGGTTAGCTGTTTTTGTCGGTTTGTCCTACGCCTTTTCAGTCGATCGGCGCGCTGTCAAGTGGCCGCCCGTATTGTGGGGAATTGCTTTACAGCTAATTTTTGCTATTTTGATTCTTAAAACTGCTCCGGGTTTGGCTGTCTTTAAATTTTTGGGAGATATGGTGACGCAGTTTCTCAATTTTTCTGATGCCGGGGCAAAGTTTATATTTGGAGATAATTTTGCTGAACACTTTATCGCTTTTAAAGTGCTGCCGACCATCATTTTTTTCTCTTCGTTTATCACCATACTTTATCACTACGGATTTTTGCAGCGAGTTGTGCAAGCAGTGGCATGGTTGATGATTAAAACTATGAAAACTTCTGGTGCAGAAACGCTTTCTTGTGCTGCGAATATCTTTATCGGGCAAACGGAAGCTCCTTTGTTAATTAAACCTTATTTGGCGGCGATGACGCTCTCGGAACTCCATGCTGTCATGACGGGAGGATTTGCCACAATTGCCGGCGGAGTCATGGCAGCTTATATTTCTTTTGGAGTACCGGCTCAACATTTAATTGCGGCGTCGGTGATGTCTGCACCAGCAGCTTTGGCTATTTCTAAATTGCTGTACCCAGAAACTGAAAAGTCGCTGACTGCTGGGGAGGTGGAGGTGAAGGTGGATCAGGTTTATGCTAATGCGGTAGATGCGGCGGCTTCGGGTGCTAGCGACGGGTTGAAGTTGGGGGCGAATGTGGCCGCTATGCTGATTGCTTTTTTGGGTTTGTTAGCTTTTTTTAATGCGCTTTTGGGGTGGTTTGGAGGGCTAATTAGTTTTCCTCAGTTGTCGCTAGAATTAATTTTAGCTTATTTGATGGCTCCGGTTGCTTGGCTGATGGGGGTGCCTTGGGCTGATTGTGCAGCGGTGGGGATTGTTTTGGGAAAAAAAACGATTTTGAATGAGTTTATTGCTTATTTAGATTTGATGGAATTGGTGAAACAACAGGCGATTTCTGAACGATCGCAAATTATCTCGACTTATGCTTTGTGCGGGTTTTCTAACATTGGTTCGATCGGGATTCAGATTGGGGGAATTGGCGCGATGGCCCCGCAGCGGCAAGGCGATTTGGCGAGGTTGGGCGTGAGGGCGATGATTGCTGGGTCTTTGGCTTGTTTTATGACTGCTTGTATCGCGGGGATGCTGATTTGAAAGTTTTGAGTTTTTAGTTAAGGTGTGCGGTGCTTATGGTGCACCTTACATTAACTCCAGTAAATATTATTAAATAAAAGTTAAAAAACCCACAAAATTATTTGATGAGTGGTATTGCTTTGATGATTGGCAAGGCAGGACATGGAATTTTAGCGATCGGCTATTATTGAAAACAAGCAGGAGTTTAGTTTTTGACGAAAGCTTAAAACAGCAGCTTAAAAATGGAAACTAAATTTCCCTCAAAGCTCAACACATTAGGTGGTAATATGGCTGTTCTGCAACTAGAAGACGGTAGAACATATACGGATATCCGGGCGATCGCGAGTCAACTGGCAGTTTTAAATATTGAGATCGATTCCCTGCCCGCCAACGAAAATCCGGCGTTTCAAGAACTGCTAGTTCAAGACATTCTCAATGTAACAGAAAAACAGCAGATTCTCGCAGCATATAATAGCGAGTTTGAACAGTTTAAGCGCGCCAGCGGATATCGGTGGTGCGACTTAAAAGTGCTGCATCCAGGTTCGCAGCAGATTTACGCGCTGATGACTCAAAGCGATCGCACTCATACCCACACAGATGCAGAAGTTCTTCACATTTTAGCTGGGGAATGCGTTTTTGGGTTTGTGTATTCTAACGGCTCTCAGGTACAATTAATGCTGGAAGCTGAAGAATACATTAAAGTGCCGGCTAATACCGAACATTGGTTTTATCTCACTCCGTCGCTGTACTTGAAAGCCTTGCAGTATTACACCAGTGCTCAAGGCTGGGTTCCTAAGTATACGAACAGGAAACTAAAAATTACAAACTAAATCTAGGGTGCGCTTCGGCGCACCTTCCTCTATCAAAATAGGCGATGGAAATGGCGACTCTAGAAACAAAGTCTCTCTATAAAAGACGAGGATTAAATGCTCTCTACTTCATTAGGTGCGGCCATTTCAATTTCTTCGCAACGCTGCAAAAGCGCTTCTATTTCCTGAGCTAAAAAAATTACTTCCGGCCAAGAAGAACCGTTAATTAAATCTTGAGCGTGAGCTAATTTGTTTCTCAATGCTTCTGCTGACTTTAAAAAACGCTCCCCGTAGCGTTTGGATTTGAGCCCCAGCCGATCGACTATTTCAGCAGAAGTCAGGATTAAATCTCGCTTGTCGCAGAATTGCAGGTAATCGATTAAGTCAATTGCTTCATTTCGCGATCGCCCCAATTCCCAAAGGTGTTTTGCGGCTAAAATACGATCGCCCTTCAGGAATTTCTGCCAAGAATCTTGGGGAAAGTAAATCCGCACGATCCGCAATAAATTCATTTCGAGAAGCGTCACCAATCCAAACAGCAGCATCCGCACTGGTGCTTTTTGTAAATCGCCGCAGGTAACGATCCCGTCGATCCTGTTGCTTTCCAATACAAATAATCTGGGTTTTTCTCGCAGCAGCGGCAGCAATTCCATCAAAGGAGTCGAGGCGGCAATTAATTGGGAGGGGTGAAAAATTTGCTGGTAGTCGCTGCACTTACCTGCGATTAAGTGCGATCGTTCTACATAGCCGCAAACCGTGCCATTTTCTTCGATACCGAGCACGTCAAAATCGCGGGCCTCCATCCACGATCGCAATTTGGCTGCATCTTCGCAAGCGGGGACAGCTTTCAGCGGTTCCGCGAGGTATTTCACTGTAATGCTGTCTTTGAATAAATCCCGCAAGTCGGCGGAACTTGATTTTAAATGTTTCATCTCATGTCCGGTAATTTCATGAATCGTTGCCCGACAAAATGACAATTAATATTGTAACTGCCAGTAAAGACGCCGTATTACCGTGGGAGAATCTCAGTTTTGTAAAAAGCGTTTTTTAGAAGTGCGATCGTCCCCCTTGCACTCCTGTAAAATCAAAACTGAGATGCTGCCTTACCCAAGGCGTGTCAACTTAACGTTAAACCCTCAGTCCGCCAGGGAATGAAACCCCTGGCTCAAAGCGAAATTCCTCGCTACGAGGACTAATGAGTTCTTCAGTCCTCTTTGAGAGGACTTTAGCTATGAGACAGGGAATTCATTCCCTGGCGGACTGCCGGTGAGCGAGAGGACTGACAGATTTCATGATATTACTTACTGGCTAATTCCGGGCAATAATGATTGGCGGCAAGGGTGGTAATAATATCGGCATCGGCGAGAAAACTTTCTTTGGCAGTTGGATTTTCGATACTGACAGCTTGCCCGATCGCCCTTAATTTAACTTCCGGCAGAGAAAGTCCCGATTTTGCTTCCGCACACATTCTTTTAGCGGCCGCAATTTTTTGACCAGGGGCCCTTCGGATTGCTTGCAGTAAATTATCCGTTGCTTCGGGAGAGTAGCTTTTTGCTAAGCGTTTGTAGTCTTCGAGAAATTTCCCATCGTTTCCTGTCAGCTTAATGTCTGATTCTTGAGGCGAACACAACAAATTTAAGTTAATTACTTCTCCCACTGAATTAACAAGAAAACATCCTTCGCGTTCTTGGGCGATCGCGCTTTTGTCACTGGGTACAAATTGTATAATAACGGCGGACAAAACAGCAGTTAAACGCGAGTAATTTAGCATGATAATTACGTGATATGTTTGGGATTTTTAACCGCAGAATGCGGAGCAATATGGCGTTTTTGAGTTAGAGCTTGTCAGGTAAATTAACCGAAATAATTGTAGGGGCGGGTTTCACCAACCATCTATACTTATAACTATAAATTTACATAAACCCGCCCTCCAAGCTGTCGGCAATTTAACAAAAATAATATCAGACGAACATTTCGTTGTCTAGGGAAGTTTTCATTAACAGCAAACATCCCCCTTGGGTGAGGGGCGAATGTGTGGAACCGGGAACCGATCGAATGTAGTCGCCTTGATGGCAAATTTCCCCTTCTACAATTAAGTCTCCTTCTAATACAAGCACTTCCTCCGAGGCAGCGTGTCGGTGCAGGGGAAATGTTACTCCAGGTTCTAGGCGCATCAAGCAAGTAATTTCGCGCTTTTTTTTGTCCATGTAAAGCTTGCCGAACGAAACTCCCGGAACTCCATAAGATTTCCATTTGACATCGTGCGATCGCACTATTAAAGATGGAGTATTGTTCTCTGTTGGGGAAGTAGCAATTGGCTTGATATTGGCTGATTCGGCCGGGATTGGCGGCAGTTCGGCTATACGCTGGAACAGGCGGTTTTTGAGGTCGGGGGCGACAGGAACTGGGGGGGCTGTGTAGGCGATCGCAGCAATTGTGGATTCCCAAGCAGCTAATTCACTTGTAAGTTCTGCGGAATCTTTCAATTTCTCTGCAAATGCGCCGCGTTCTGACTCGTCGAGGATATCGAGAGCTTGAAGGGCTGCAAGGATTTTATATTCCTCGTCTGGCATCATTTCCATCTGTTTTCCGCCATTAATTGTAATTCAGCCTAGGTTGATTTTAAACTGGAAATTGGTCTGCTGTCCTCGCACTCCAGATGGATGATTGGAGAGGTCATAATTTTAGATTGATGTTAAACAACTTAAATTTTGTTTTTTGACTATCTAAAATTCTTCGCTCAAAGCTTGACGCAATTTGGAAATACCCAAGCGAATTCTGGTTTTGATTGTACCTGTCGGGATACCAGTTTTAGCTGATATCGCCGCGCAAGTCAGCCCTTGGTAGTAGGCGAGTTCGATCGCCTCTTGCTGTTCTTTTGGCAGTTTTTCTAAGGCTGCTTTGACTTGTTCGCTGCGTTCTTTAAACATTGCATCTTCCATCGGTTCTGCAACGCTAGAGATGGGTACCTTCGCATCTTCCAGACAAGCTTCAGCAGCCCGGACATTTCGCTGGATCGATCGCAGCCGATCGAGGGAACGACTGCGGGTAAGCATGAACAACCACGTATCTGCTCGACTGCGAGAAGGATCGTAAGTTGCTGCTTTTTGCCAAATTTGGGAAAAAACATCGATTACCACTTCTTCAGCTTCTTCTACCGAACCCAGGATTTTGTAAGCGAGAGCGTAGCTTGGGCGACCGTAGCGATCGTAAAGTTTAGCTAATGCCGTTTGGTCTTTCTGGGCAATCTGCACTAAAAGCAGCGATTCATCGCCTGACTTCTGGCCTGTCATCTCAGTGTACCGAAAATTTTTGTTTTGACTGCACAGATCCAAAATTAAAAATTCGGCGTATATCACTACAGAACATAATTGTAAGTTTGAAGTTGGGGTACAAACTGGAGTATGCCTTTTTAGGCTAACTTTGTCGTGCTTTGAATTGTAAAAATCCCAAGTCATCTGGAATTTTACCACCTAATTAGTGATTTTTTTTAGACTTAGCAATCCGCTTTATGCAGAACGAAAAAATCCCTGAGCGTGAAGAGTCAATCGATTTTGGATTTTGGATTTTGGATTTTCGATTTTCGATTAAAGAATTGAAGCATTGACTTGCGCGAGATAAATACGTTCGGCAAGTTTCATCGGATACAGGTTTTTTATTTCTGGACGGATGAATCACGTGGCGGGTATCCTGGATGCGGGAATTGTCAGAACCGCGCCCTTCACTCGTTCCCAAGCTTTGTTCGATCGCTCCCAATAAGAGCCTGGGAACCCGTATAAGCGAGGCTGTGGCTCCACTCGATCGAGGGAAGCCTTGTCTGGGAGCAGGCATTCCCAAGCATAGTCCGGGAACGAGTAAATCCTCAATAACACACTTTTTTCCCTAAATTTATCTTGAAGCACAGATCCAAAATTGCCAAACCTTCGTATACCACCAATAGGAGAAGGCTCAGCAATAGCGCAAAAGCCCGACAGGTTGACAGATTTCAACCTGTTGCTACAAAAGTAAAACCCGCGAATGCGGGTTATTTACCATTGATTTGTGCAAAAAATTCATTGCAATAAAGGTGCTAACTGTGAAGCTCACAAAAAAAATTCGCCGAACCATACTAGCTATTGAAGTAGCTCTAATTGCTCTATTAACTCCAGGGATAATTGTCGCTTCTGACCACGACGACGGCGAAGTAGATATCAAAGGTCGCGCGGTCAATTTAACTGACCTATATGTATATCGCGAAAAAGACCAAAACTCCGGTGCTGCGGACGGGGATTTAGTATTTACCATGAATTCAAATCCCAGGTCTGTCGCCCGTTATCAATATTATTTCAGCACTACAGCCCTCTACCAATTTCACATCACGCAAGTAAGTGACGTGAATTCTACACCTACTGGACGTTCGGATATTATCTTGCGGTTTGCCTTCAGTCCGCCTAACAATAGAGGTATGCAAGCGGTAGCTGTAACTGTTGTTCGCAACGGCTCGGAGACTGTTGCTAAGACTACAGTTAACGGCGGGCTAATTGCCACAACTCCGCTGAATTCTAATGCTGTTGTAAATACAGTACCTGTGGGCGGTTCTAACTTGACTGTATTTGCGGGTTTACGCGAAGACCCGTTTTTCTTTGATGTGGAACAATTTTTCCGAGTTCGCGCCGCAGCTTTGGGAACGGGGCCGCGCACTGCTTTTAAAGAACCGAGTCAAGCGATCGACTTTACTAAAGGTTACAACGTCAATACAATTGCTGTCCGCGTTCCGAAAGCGTTTTTGCAAGCAGGAACAGGGGCAAATACTTTTGATGTTTGGTCAACAGTTTCGATCCGGGATGGAGCTGGCGGTTTTAAACAATTCGAGCGTTTGGCAAGACCTGCAATTAATGAGGGTTTGATAGTTACTCCCGCTTATCTGGAAGCATTCAATAATATTCCTCC
Organism: Microcoleus sp. D3_18_C2; assembly: GCF_036702395.1. Taxonomy (NCBI): domain Bacteria; kingdom Bacillati; phylum Cyanobacteriota; class Cyanophyceae; order Oscillatoriales; family Microcoleaceae; genus Microcoleus; species Microcoleus sp. D3_18_C2. The sequence goes on from NZ_JAUBTG010000034.1 coordinate 36,055, forward strand.
GAGATTGGATTTGAGCGCTGCTGCTGCTCCGGTGCGTCAGGAAGCTGTTGCTACTTTGAATGCTGTCGATCTTTTGGACGGTCGGGATAATGTCGATCCAAATGCGATCGCCGGAGCTTTCTTACCCGATGTCATGCGGATCGATACCACAAAAACCAGCGGCTACGCTAGCGCTACAAATGCTCAAGGAAGCTTGATCGGAGGTCGTATGCTGATGGACGACGTTATTGATATCACTCTGGGAGCTTTGGTGGGTTCTCCGGTTGGCGATAACGTTTCTTATAACGGAACTCCGGGAAATCCGGCTCAGGGACACAAACCTTTAGAACCGACTTTTCCTTATTTGGCTTTGCCTAATTAGTCATTAGTCATTAGTTATTAGTCATTAGTCATTGCTTATTGGCTAATGACTGATCGGAGATGCTTTTTTTAACCGCAGATGAACGCTGATTAACGCGGATGTATGAAAACTAAAACTAAACATGAAATAAAATCGGATATTTTCTCATGGGGGATGCTGATAGTAGTTCCTTTAGTTGGGATGGTAGTAGTAAATTTATCTCCTAATTTGCGTTTTATTTCAGATAATTTTTCTAACAAAACTCCCGAAAATCTCGATACTAATTACCGATATCATTTTTCGGAAAGTTTGAGAAATAATCCCAATCAAAAAGAAGCAATTCAGCAAGAAATTGCTTTTTACCAGCAGCGATTGGCTGTTGATTCCCGCAGCGGTTTGAACCGGGCGGCGCTGGCGGGATCTTATTTGAAAATGGCTCGCGCTACTGGGGAGGGAGGTTGGTTTTTATTGGCAGAACAAGCGGCTCAAAGGTCGATCGCCGATTTGCCTTTTGACAACCAAGGTGCGCTGTTAGTTTTAGCTCGAATTGCTGAGGCAAGACACGATTTTGCTACTGCTTTGCGCTTTGCTAAACAGGCGGGTTCTGACAATGAAGATGCGATCGCCCTTTTAGTTACATCTAACTTAGCAATGGGAAAAGTGAACGAGGCAAATGCAGCCGCAGAAGCCTTAGTTAACCGGATTCCTAACTTGGGTTCTCTCACTTTGAGAGCTTTAGTGAGAGAGTCTCAGGGCCGAGATGCTGAGGTTGTGCAGGATTACCGGCAAGCAATGGCGGCGGAGGAACCAGGAGAGGTTGCTGGTTCGGCGCGGGCCCGATCGCTCTTGGGTCGATTTTACGCGCGTCGCGGGCAGTTTGTGCAGGCGAAAGCACTGTTTTTGGAGTCGCTGCGCTTGGTGCCGCGATACCCGCTGGCGCTGATTTATTTGGCGGATTTGGAGACGCGGCAGGGCAATTATCGGGAAGCGGAAGGCTATTACAGCAAGGTTTCTGCCTATTCTGGCGGGGCTGAGACTGTGTTCGATCACATTGTCGATCGCGGTATGGCGAGGGTGAAGGATTTGCAGGGAGATGCGATCGAATCCGGGCGACTTCGCGACAAAGCAGAAGCGGGGCTGCGACAGGAACAGGTTTCTGGATCTGGCGGTTTCGGGCACCGCAGGGATTTAGCGAGTTTGCTGCTGGAAAAAGGTCGATCGCAGGATGTAACGGAAGCGCTGGCGTTAATGCAGGAGGAGGTGAAAATTCGCCGGGATGCTGTGACGCTGGATACTTTGGCTTGGGCGCTTTCCGCCGCAGGGGAATGGCAAAAGGCCGATCGAGTGATGGCCGAAATAATGCGATCGGGCATTCGCGATGCGGGTATGTTTTACCGGGCTGGTGCGATCGCCCGGACTTTAGGTAAAGATACCGAATCTCGCGCTTATTTTCAAAAGTCCAAGGAAATTGACCCTAATTTTGACGATCGAGCTCGCCAAGCATTGGGTTTGGGAAGTTATGAATTTTGAGATTAGCTAATAGCAGCCATTCGGCCAAATTCGCCATTCCGTCAATCCGCCAGGGGTTGAAACCCCTGGCTAAAAGCTTAAGTCCTCTTGCATAGGAATGAAATCCGCAATTGTTGAATTTGATTAGCTATTCAGTCGGTTTCAACCGACTTTCGCTATGAGACGGGGATTTCAATCCCCGGCGGACTGTGAGACTCACGAAAAGAGCGATCGCCTAAAAAATCACAACACACACAAATACTTACCAAAAAACTTACAAAAAAAAGGAATTTATGCTGTACAAAATGAACCGACTTTCCCAATTATTCATCCTATTCTTCCTAACACTTTCCTTCTTAGTAACAACCTCAACCCGACCAGTTTACTCGCACTGGGCAGACTTATCCGTAGCAGAAATAGTAGTCAACGATTTGCAAACCGAAATAACATTAACTTTCCCAACAGGCTTAACAAACTTCGCCGACGACAATCGAGACAGCCAGCTACAACCTGCTGAAGTTCGCAGCCACCAAACACAGCTAGAAAAGTTTTTCAGCCAACAAATCCGCCTCACAAACAGTAGCAACATTCAAGGCTCCGTAGCAGTAAAACCGCTAGAAATAGCAGCTAAAAGCACCAGTGTTATCCAGCAGCCCAATACCCACAGCACCTTAATTTTACACTACACCTGGCCCGCACCTTCTCAAGATAAAACCCCCGCTTTACCTGATGCAATTTCCATCTCCAAACCAGAGCAATTGCGGATTAATTACAATCTGTTTTTGCCCGGAGTTCCGACAGCTAGCTGTCAAGCTACGATTGTGCAAGCCGGTGCTGTAAAAAGCTTTGTGTTTACGCCACAAAACCGCGACTTTTTGTTAGCAGGAAAGGAATCTATCTGGGATTCAGGTTGGAGTTTGCTGCTAGCAATAGCGGGAGCATTTGCTTGGGGATGCGTGCACGCGATGTCGCCGGGACACGGAAAAACCATAGTCGGTGCTTATTTAGTGGGTTCGCGGGCTACTCCCCTACACGCTTTATTTCTAGCAGCGACGACTACAATTACTCACACTGCCGGCGTATTTGCTGTGGGCGGAATTACTTTGTTTGCTTCTAACTTAATTGAGCCAGAAAAATTAGATCCTTGGCTGAGTTTAATCTCTGGTTTATTAGTAGCCTTCATCGGGTTTAACTTACTCTTATCAAAAATCAAGACTAGGTTGGTAGTGAGGACTGAATTTCTCAAAAAAATCAAAAGTAAAATTTTTAATAATAAAAACTGGTTTCTAAGGACTAAAGTCTTTACTGCGGAATGTGAAGAACCAGTAAATCTTTTGACTAGAGGAAGTTGGGAGCGAGAATTTAAGCCTGTAAAACCCGATATATCTCACCACTACCACCATCACGGAGACGGCCGGATTCACTCGCATTTGCCGCCGGGTGCTGACGGTTCTGCTATTACTTGGAAAAGCTTATTGGCGTTGGGAATTTCCGGCGGTTTGTTGCCTTGTCCTTCCGCTTTGGTGATGCTGTTGAGTGCGTCGGCTTTGGGCAATGTTGGTTTGGGAATGACGTTAGTGGTAGCGTTTAGTTTGGGGTTGGCTTTAGTGCTGAGTGCGATCGGATTAATATTAGTTTATGCCAAACGGAATTTTGATAAACTGCCAAAACAGATAACAGCAGTCAAATTTCTGCCGACGATTAGTGCGATGTTTGTAATGTTTTTGGGCTTGGTAATTACCGGACAGGCTATGTTGAAAATATTGGCTGCAAATCAATGGGTAATTGGCAATGGATAAGCATAAAATTAGGACTCTCCCTCCTAACTACAAACTTACGAATTAAGCTGTTACGCATTTAAATGGAAAATTCGGGACAGGCTAGAAGCCCGTCCCACAATAGTTTTATGGATTTTTGACACACAGTTTAAATGTAAAACAGCTTAGTCTGATTTTAGATACCCGATTTCTTGAAGAAGCCGGGTATCGGGGTATTCTGTTTTTTAGCCGTTGCTCACTTATCAGGCCGCACTATGTTTATTAATAATTTCGGCTAAATCCGGTACTCCCTTTTCCACGTAATTCTTGGCTGAGGGGCGGAGTTTGGCATAGGCGCCTTTAACCATCGATCTTGTGCTTTTCTCGACCCTTTTGTCGCTGATTTGGAGCAATTCGTCTGCTACTTCACCTTTTCTTTGGGCTAGATATTCTACTGGGTTGCCATTGTTTACCCCTTCAGCCCACATCGGATCGAGTGCGATCGAGATTTCTGGCAGAAGTTGATCGACGACTTGGGCGCAATAGTCAGCCCGTATCCCCTTGACAGTAGAGTAGGCAGCTTTCAGAGCCAAACCACCCAATCCGGAGGCTGCTGCAACTTGTTGGTCTATCAACTTTACACAGTCATCTACAAAAGTTTCTCTGTTGTTTTCATTCAAGAGAATATCGCTAAGTCCCATTTTCGCTTTCCTTGATTTAATAGTCAATGTGCTTATTAGCTTGGAGAGCCATCAGGGGATTATATATCTATTTTGATCCTTTACTCTCAGGATTACACAAGTTTTTTAAGGTTTGAAAGTCTTTACTTGACAAGCTGATGTTGAGATTTGTCTAGTAGTATGTTATAGGAATTAATGTTCAATCTGCTACTCATTATTGACCTACGGTTTGTAGTAAGGGCTTTAGTCCTTATTAGGTGAGATGAATGAGGACTAAAGCCCTGACTACAAACTGATGAGTTGTGAACAGATACATTTAACCCGGTAAATCCCGAACCAAGCCAGGAACCACCGTGTATGGCAAGATAGAAAAAGCAGCAAGCTCTCCTATCAAGGAGGTATCTCTCAAAGCTTTCAACAAAATGTTAAAAGCACCATTTTTGTCCCTGTCCAGGGTGTGTCCGCACTCTGGACATTTAAATATTTTAGACCCGCCTAATTTGGTATGGACGTGTCCACATTTTGAACAGGTTTTCGATGTGTACTCTTCTGTCACGTCTACTACAACACCACCATGCTTGGCAGCTTGATGCTTCAACGTTTGTTTAAAACGATAATGGCTCAAAGTGACCATTGCTCTAGCAGTTTTAGTCGCCAACCTGCGTTGACCTTTCTTGACCATTTGCTGCGTCTCAAAGGTTGGCAAAAAAATTAACTTGTACTTGCTTGTCAAATATTTTGCAGCTTTTTTGTGCAGTTCGTTGACCAGGTTTTTGATTTTGATTCTAATTTTGGCTGCTGATTTTCGCAGGCAATACCTCAACCGCTTGAATTGCTTTCCTTTGCTTGCCCCAATGCGGGACATTAATTTGTCTAGATGTCTTGCTAGTCGATAGATGCGGCCGATGTCGCTTTTTCCTATCTCGATAAAGTCGCTGCCGTCAAAACCAGTAAGAAAAGTTCTAACACCAGGATCTAAAGCGATAACCAAATCGCTATCAATTGGCTTTATTTTCGGTTCATCAATCGCATAGCAAATAAACCACTGTCTGTTAATCAAGCTGAGTGTTGGCTCGTGCTGCATTACTTCGATGATAGGTTCCGATGCTTTAAAGGTTAGCCCTTTAGTAGAAGTTGGATAAAAAGTACCGAGCTTCCAATTAGACGTTTGAAACCGGATAGTCTGAGATGTGTCGAAACGGCTTCTAAATTTTGCCGTTCCTTTTACCTTTTTAGCTGCCTTGTGTGCTTCAAAAGCCTGAAAAACTGCCATTTGTCGCAGGTTATAAGGTTGCTCGGAAACCCAGTCGGGAGCCGAGTCCATTATCTTTTTCCTCAAGTCATACTTACCAATTCTTTCGTTCTTAAGGATAGCAATTGCTTGGTTGTAACACCATCTACTTGCTGCAATCCAAGTCCTCCATTTCGCTGCTAGCTTGGTTTCCGGGTAAACTCGAATCTTCTTTGATAGCAGATTTGTATTTTCGCAAGCCGTAGAGTCGGCAGCTAAAGACGTGGATGATGGCAAGCACATCTTCAAACATTTCTCGTTCTGGAGACAACTCGTTTCTGCTGAGAACCATGAGTTGGCAATTGTTTTGCTCGCAGATCCATTTGATAAGGTCGCCACCAAACCGGCACAGTCTGTCTTGGTGTCCGACCACAACTGCTGAGATATCTCCTGACATGACTTGTCCCTGAAGGGCAAGCAGCGATTTTCTTTTGAAGTTGAGTCCACCTCAGATGTCTTTGAAGACTTTAGCTTGCGGGTAGAGACTTTGGAGGTAGCTGACTTGTCTGTCGAGGTCTTCTCGTTGTTTATAGCTGCTGACCCTGGCGTAGATGGCTGTAATTCGGTCATGTCCGCCTCCGAGAACGCTGTCGATATCGTAGCGTCGTTGGTTGGACGGAGTTCTGATTGCTGATATTTTGCCGGCAAGTTCCCAGTTTCTAAGGGTTTTGTCTGAGACTTGCAGGATTTTGCAAGCTTCTCGCGGTGTGACATATCTGGTCATCGCTAGGTGGTATTTTTGTTCTCAACATATAGTACCAGGTTTTACAATGATTTACCAGGATTTTCTAAGAAATTATTTACTTTGTGATAACAGCTCGAAAAAAATATTAGAAAGGCTCTGCCTAAGTCCGATCGCACTTGCACGTATGAGCTGGCACGTATAATTAGGATTGGACATTCGGCTTGAGGCCAGCAGGTACTGCAACGATGGGAAGTTGCAGGGTTTGAGCCGGACGATCGCTCGATCGCAATACTAAATTTTTGGGTAACTTTGCGGAAGTGCTCAGTCCGGGAAATATGTGAAGCGATAAGGTTAAGCCGGCCGCTAATAATAATTTTTCTAACATGGCACTCTCTCCCATACATATGCCCTAGGGCATAATTCCTCTTACACCTACAACATATAAACATCCTCAGTCCCTTGGTGCGATCGCACGGGCCTAGTCTAAGTGACATCTATCACCACGGAGAAGGGGGTGATGGGGATAGGGGGTGTAGGCCTAGGGGGTAATGGGCATTAGAGATGTGGGGCAGAGTGGGAAATCTTGACTCGCACTTGAGGCGTCAGCATCCGTTGAACGTGTTAAATCCCTTACACTGCTTCCTTGCAAAACTTCGCTACAAATCAAGAATTGTCCTAGAGAAAGAAGCCGTTGAGTCTCTCTCAAAGGTAGAATTAGCGCGTAGAAGTTATTTGACACAGCGGAGGTACCGACAATATGCTTGCATACTTTCTGGCGTTAGCGGTCGGTCTAGGCAGCTTCAGTATTTACATGGCGGCCTTCTTTTTTCCAGAAGTGCACCGCAAAAGTGATTTTACCTGGAGCGGGGTAGGACTTTTTTATGCGTTAATTTTATGGGCTTGTGCGGGACGAATTACTGGTGCTCTCCTGCTTGGTCAAATGGCGGGCGTGGCGATGTTGGGGTGGTTTGCCTGGGAAACTCTGACTTTGCGCCGGCAGGTGACGCCCATTGCTGAGCAAACGCCGATTCCTCAGTCGGCGAATTTGGCTGCAGCAGGCTTGCCGTTGGCTGGCTTGTTTGCCAAGAAAAAAGAACCCGCAGCAGCGAAAAAACCTAAGTTTGTTCGATCGCCCAAACCGAAAACTGATGTGGTTCCAGCACCCACTCTGGATAAGGGCGAGGTAAAGCTAGAGGAACAGCCAGCGATTCCCCCCATAGCTGAAAGTATTGCAGAAAGTGCGATCGACGAGGCAACGGCAGAAAGTGCGATCGCCCCTGACTTGAAAATTCCCGACTCGAAACCACCTGCAATTGCAGAAATACCCGTCTTTTCAGTCGAAACTCCTGCTGCTGAGATTTCACCCACCCCAGCAGAATTAGCCAGCAGCTTCACTCCTCTACCTCTACCTCTAGAAATTTCAGAAATAGCCGTTGCACCAAGTGTGGAGCCAGTAGAGGCTCAGCCAGAGCCTCCACAGCAGCCAGAAGTCGATGATTTTGACGAGGAAACAGAATGGAGAACAGCCGTTAAAGAGTCGCAGGCGGCAGCGGCAGCGGCGGCGGCCCCAACGGCGGCCCCAACTCCTCCTACTCCTCCTAAACCAGCTAAAAAATCCGGCGGTTTCGGTAGTCTGTTTGACAACATCAAAAATAGTCTCGGCGGTATGTTGGGACGGGGTGCGGGTAAAAACAAATCTGATGCAACTCCGCAGACGCCAAAACCTTCAGTGACTCCAGAATCGATCGCACCTGAATCTCAAATAACGGCAACTCCTGCACCGGGTATCGACCAAATTCTCGAATCCGAATTAGCCGCGGCGGCTGCGGAAGTGGCAGCCGAAAGCAGCAACACTGCTGTGGAAACAAGCCTTGGAGTGCCTTTTCCCACCAATGTTGAAGCAATGGCCGAGTTGATGGCCACAGAAACCGCGAGTTCTGACAAAATAGGGGACGGGACGATCGAAGATCGATCGTCCGCTGACACCCAGACACCTCTGGCTGCGGTTGGTGAACCGGAAGCAGCAGCCCCTGCTGTATCTCTGGAAACCCAGACACCGCTGGCTGCAGTGGGTGAACCGGAAGCAGCAGGCGTACCGGAAGCAGAAGCCCCTGCTGTATCTCTGGAAATGACTGTGGTGGAAATGGCAGCGCCTGTAGAGATAGAAATACCGGGAGAACCTGGGTTGAGCGTGCAGGTGGAAACGGTTTCAGTATCAGTGATCTCGATCGAATCTACAGATAAAACACCATATTCTGAGGGAGAACAACCGGAATTGATTCGCCCGAATCCCCCCGATCCGAATCTAGTCGAAACTGCTAAACCGACTACTGAATCCAAGTCTGAGAATGTATCCGGCGAAGATAAGCCATCATCTTGAGCCAAAAAGCAAAAGGTAGAAACCAGAATTTTTTTTGATTCTGCCTTCTGCCTTCTGCCTTATTACTTTTTACTTTTTACTTTTTACTTTTTACTTTTTACTTCTTCCTTCTTCCTTCTTCCTGACATCCGTTATATCCGTTACATCCGTTACATCCGTCGAGCGAATCCGTTGCCGAACTTCCTTCTTCCTTCTCTTTTAATATTATGAAAGCAATTATGGTCGTGGGAACAACATCTCACGCAGGGAAATCTTTACTCGTTGCAGCTTTATGTCGAATTTTTTCTCGACGCGGCTGGCGGGTAACTCCGTTTAAAGGTCAGAATATGGCCCTGAATTCCTATGTCACAGCCGCCGGCGGAGAGATTGGTTACGCTCAAGCAGTGCAAGCTTGGGCTGCGGGCGTCGCACCTTGGGTAGAAATGAATCCGATTTTGCTCAAGCCACAAGGAGACATGACTTCTCAATTGATTGTCAAGGGCAGGGCGATCGCCAATGTGCGAGCAGCTCAATATTACGAGCAGTATTTCGATCTCGGCTGGCAAGCTATTCGGGACTCTTTAGAATTTCTCAAGCAAGAATTTGACATGATTGTGTGTGAGGGAGCCGGTAGCCCTGCTGAGATTAATCTCAAACACCGCGATTTAACAAATATGCGGGTAGCTAAATATTTAAAAGCTCGAACTTTGCTAGTAGTTGACATCGATCGCGGCGGTGCTTTTGCTCACATCATCGGTACTTTGGAATTGCTCGATCCCGACGAACGAGCTTTAATTAAAGGATTCATTATTAATAAGTTCCGAGGACAAAAATCGATATTAGATCCGGGCCTGACTTGGCTAGAAGAAAGGACGGGAATCCCGGTAGTTGGGGTGATTCCTTGGATAGACGAAGTGTTTCCCTCAGAAGATTCTCTCGATTTGCTCGATCGGCGTTCTCCCAATTCTCAAACCGACATAAATATTTCAGTCATCCGCCTGCCCCGAATTTCCAATTTTACCGACTTTGACCCCTTAGAGTCGGAAACTAGCGTCACAGTCAAATATGTCAGTCCAAAAGACCATTTAGGCCATCCAGACGCCGTGATTTTACCAGGCTCTAAAACTACAATTTCCGATTTGCACGTGCTGCGCCAAACAGGTATGGCAAAAGCTATTCAAAATTATTTAGTAGCTGGCGGTACAGTCATGGGAGTTTGTGGTGGCTTTCAGATGCTGGGAGAAAGTATCACCGATAAAGAAGGCATTGAGGGAGAAAAGGGAGAATTTCCAGGATTAGGATTGCTTCCTTTAAAAACTGCGATGGCACCGAACAAAATTGCCCGCCAACGAATCGTAACATCTAACTATCCTCAACCGGGTTTGCCAGTTTCCGGTTACGAAATTCATCAAGGAAAAACGCAAATCCTAGAGTCAGATTTGACTCAACCGCTATTTGACGATGCTAGTTTAGGCATTGTCAATACTTCTCAATCAATTTGGGGTACATACCTGCACGGCATCTTTGACAACGGAGCTTGGCGGCGAGCTTGGTTAAATCACTTGCGGCAGCAGCGGGGACTCCGCGCATTGCCTACAGGTATTCCTAATTACCGAGAACACCGAGAAACTCTGTTAGACTCTCTAGCAGATACAGTGGAAAAGCATTTAGATATAAAGCATATTTTAGGTTAATTAGTTAACAGTTGACAGTTGACAGTTGACAGTTGACTATTAACTATTGTTTGTTAGAGTTGAGGTTCAAATTCAATGACAAAAGTTTGTTTTTTACCAGATAATGTGACAGTTGAAGCTGACCCAGGAGAGCTTTTGCTAGATGTAGCTAAACGTGCAGGGGTTTCTATTCCTACCGGCTGTCTCATGGGTTCTTGTCACGCTTGCGAAGTAGAAATTGATGGCGGAGATACGATTTGTGCTTGTATTTCCGGCATCCCTTCGGGGAAAAAGCAAGTGACAATTAATCTGTATGTTGACCCGAATTGGTAATTTGTTAGTTGGCAGTTGGCAGTTGGCAGTTGGTTGTTGGCATTAGTCATTAGTCATGATATCATGTCCGGTCGAGCGATCGCGATTTTTGTAGGGGCGGGTTTACCAACAATACCTGCGAATAATTGACAATCTCAAAAACCCGCCCCTACCAAGATATTATGGTTAATCGATCGGACATGATATGAGTCATTAGGATCGCGAATTAAATAATTTACACAAGTTTGTGGGGAGTAGGGTTGGGCGTCCCGCCCGCCCTTTATGGACGGGCGGGACGCCCATCCCACAAGAACAATTAAAATTGTAAGTTATTTAATTCGCGACCCTTAACAGTTAACAGTCAACAGTCAACAGTCAACAGTCAACTGACTAATTCTTTTGCCATTCTTGCTGTTTCTTGCGAGCAGATTGCAGCCATTTTTGGGATTCGGGATAAACAGTTGTCCCGGATTTCACGGATTCTAATTGATTGATAATTTGTTGCAACTGGCTGAGGGAGTTATCGGGATTTTGAGAATTCACATTATTTTGCAAGTTGGCAAACAAGCTTTTAGCTGCTTGCAAAGCTTTTGCAGAATCTTTTTCTGCTTCCAGTCTAATCTGGGTAGTTCCTAAATCTTTTTGATATTGAGCGAGTTTGGTTTGAGCGTCGAGATACCCAGGGTTATCGACTGAAATCAATTTCAGTCTGTTAATAGCTTCTTGCCACAATTGTGCTATTTGCTCCCACTGTGCGGCGGGATGGGGCGGGTTTTTGGCGGCGACGGCGGCGGAGAAAGCAAATTCTTTGGCAGCTTCAATTAAGTTGTCAGCCTGCACAGAACCGGTGGCGACGCCACCCATTGCTTGAAAGTCTCTTTCTGCTGCTTTGAGTGTTTTTTTAGCCGTTTCTCCCGCGAGGGTTTCGGCGGGAATTTGATTGAGTTGGTCGATCGCACTTTGCCAATTTACCGTCGCTTTTTGTCTGTCTGCAGCGGTTTTGGCTTGCTGATACTGCTGTTTCGCCGCGTTGAGAGTTTGTTCGACTTGATTTAACTGAGTAAAAGCATTTTTTTGCTGGAAAATCTGAGCTTCCATCCGCCCGACATTTTTGCGGGCAGCTTGAAATTCATCGAGTGTAAACCGCCAACTGCAGCTAAAAAAAGAGCAGTACCTCTTTGGGTAATAGCCGAGGAACCACACCGGCAAGGCGTCGAGGTGTTTTTGAGCTTCTTTTGCTTTTATTTCGCCCAAGTCAAAATCAGCGACAGCAGTGGCTTTATTCACCAGTTGATCGGATTGTTCCACAAGGGCGATCGCCTGCCGGTAATTATGATCCATACTGATAAAACTCGGCAGCAATAATATCGGCATTGTTTTCGCCACGGGCCAGCGAATCATCGGGAAAGGCAGGTTAATCAACCAAATTATCCCCGCTGCACTTCCCAGCAAACTCCCAGCAAAGATGATTTTACCGAACAATCCGGGCGGGCGGTTGGCTTTGACGGCTGCTTTAAGAGCTTGTTCGCTGAAGTTGGGAAATTCGTCTTTGAAGGTATCGCGGATTTCTTCTATTGAGGCGAAAGTGCCGTTTTGCGATCGCAACTTCTCCAACCGCTTGATTACCATCCGTCGGTAGACATCACCCGCTAGACTATCAGCCGCCGCGCACTTGTCAACTTCTGCCCGCAAAATTTCAAAAGCTCGATCGGTAAGACGCGCCATAAAACTCACCTATTCCCTTTTAATTATTTTACAGTTTCCCCGTCCAAATAATTGTTAAAATATATAAACCCCACATCAAATATCCGAATTAATTTCATGCCGACTTCTTTAATCACTGGTGCTTCTGGCGGAATTGGTGCAGCCTTTGCCGCCGAATTAGCCAAACGCCAGCACAATCTAATCTTGGTAGCTCGTTCCGAAGACAAATTGCGACAGCTAGCTGCTCAACTGCAACAGGAATTCAATATTTTGGTCGAAATTATCGTTCAAGATTTGACCGCACCAGGAGCCACAAATGCTGTATTTGACGCGGTTGTTAAAAAAGGTTGGACGGTTGATTTGTTGGTGAACAATGCGGGTTTTGGCGATTACGGTGCTTTTGCCGATCGCCCGCTTGCGAAACAACTAACAATGGTGCAACTAAATATTGTAGCATTAGTTGAACTCTCGCACTTATTTTTGCAGGGAATGCGCGAAAGAAAATCGGGAAGTATCATCAATGTTGCCTCCATTGCAGCTTTTCAACCGATGCCGTACTTGTCGATGTATGCAGCGACTAAAGCCTTTGTTTTGAGTTTCAGCGAGGCACTTTGGGCGGAAAACAAAGATTTAGGAATTCGCGTTTTATGCCTTTGTCCAGGGCCGACAGAATCGAACTTTTTCGCAGTAGCTGAATTCCCTCAATCAATGGCATCCAGCAGCTGGCAAAAACTCGTTCCCGCAGCGGAAGTAGTGCGAGATGCTTTGAAAGCTTTAGACAAAAATGAGTCTAATGTCGTGACAGGGGGAATTCCCAATCAAATCATCGCCAATATGCCTCGATTGATGCCGCGAGAACTGTTGGTGAAGTCGGTAGAAAAGGTGTTTCGGGCGAAAGACGAATAATCGCGATCGTTGACAATATAAATAAACCCGCCGGCACCCAAGGACAAACATTCGATCGCCCCTAACCCAAATTTTCCCAAAACAATCAAACATCCCGATAATTCTGTAGGGGCGGGTTTTACCAACCATCCCCAATTCCCAGCAACAATCTAGATAAACCCGCCCCCACCCAACGACAAACATTCGATCGCCCCTAACCCAAATTTTACCAAAAGGTCGATCGCCCCTAACGCAAATTTTACCAAAAGGTCGATCGCACATTCGGGCCACCAAAATCCCCGCCACCAAAATCCTCCACGCTACCCCACAAGTCCGCCGGGGGTTGAAACCCCCGTCTCATAGCGAAAGTCCTCTAAAAGAGGACTGAAAAGCAAATTAAATAAACTATCGCGTATTTGTCACAATAATCGAGTATTTGTCACCATTCTTCAGTCGGTTTCAACCGACTGTCTTCTATGAGACAGGGGTTTCAACCCCTGGCGGAATCGCGGAATCGCGGACAAACAAACGAGCCCGTGGACAAACCATCGCACCCACAAACAAATGAACCTTCCCCAATTTTACAAGCGTCCAGGACTACCACAGAAACCAAAGAAACCGGGTTTTTCGCAATTTTTACGCGGTGTATCCATATTCTCGAAAAAAACCCGGTTTCTGGGCTATAAATTACAAATATCGAGTTAACTGGACTCGATAGCGTTCCTTCTTAGTAACAGCAACTTCCCCAATTTCCAATCTTCCCTTGCCCGTAACAGCAATTAAATCTCCAGACTTGACATTATAACTAGCTTGAGTAACGTCTTTCCAGTTAACTCGCACATCGCCGCTGCCAATCAAATCGGCCATTTTGCTGCGAGACATTGCGAATCCAGCCGAGGCGACAGCATCCAATCTCATGGATGCTTCAACGGTTGTCATTTCTTTCTTTTTAGGTTCTCTAATTTTGAGTTCGCTCAACTCAATGCGCCGCGTTTGCACGGGAACCGATCGCACTTGCTGCAAACTCATCTCCAAATACTCTACCATCTCCGGCATGACAATCGCTTGCGCGCCGCGTTCTCCCAAAACAATCACATCACCAGTTTTCTCGCGGACAATTCCTGTACCCAACATCGCCCCCAAAAAGTCGCGGTGAGAAGCTGTATCGAACAAGAAATTGCCAGCAATCTCCACCGCAGCAACGTTAACGCTAGCAGAGTCGATCGGGATATCCGATCGCGCGATCGCAATTCTTTGTCTTTCAGCTTGCGGGTAGCCGCCCCAAGCCACTAATTCCACATCTGTTAAGCGCTTAAATACCGTCAGAGTGTCCGCCAATTCTGGAGGCGACAGAAAATCAGTCAGAGTAACTTCCCAAGTTTTAATTGCTTGTTCCGCTTGGTCGATCGCCCGCGCGACACATTCGCGGTTTTCGATGCCTTTTAACAGTTCTTCTCTTTGTAACATCAGTCAATTTTAGATTCTAATTTGAAATTGCCAAAGTTTGCTGTAACTAAAAAGTCTACTTTTTTAACAGTCGCACTAATTTAATTATAGTCTAAAATCATCAAATAACGATCCTATGATTTTAGTTGCTGGTAAAGCTGATATGATGAGCACGATTATTGTACCAAACCTATGAAGTCTTCGAGTTTAAGTTTTTGCAATATCTCGATCGAGTATGGCAGCAAAATTGTCCACCCAACTACTTATTCTTCTTCACCCGCAAATACAGTTCTTCCATCGCCTCAATAAACGAACCATCCTTGTGCCAAAACTGTGGAAAATCTCCCTGTTTCTTCACCACGATCGCGCTTACCCCACTTTGCGCTGCCACCTCAATCGTCTGCGGTAATCGCTTCGCACCATGCCAAAACTCTTTCAGGCTGACCGTTGGCGCCTCACTGGCGATCGCCCGCGTGTAATAGGAATCCACCGCCACAGGGGCCGCTGCATCCGCCGTCAACTCCGCAGCCAGCGCCAAGCCCAAAGGCGTTTTTGCTAATTCGCGGTGCAGCACTTCCTTAGAAAGCCCCCGTAATTCAAACAGTAAAAATGGATCTTTGTCCAATTCGGCCGCCACCAAATAATAAACTCCGGCAATATGTTTGCAGGGATTGCTATAGTCTGGGCAAGAGCAAGTAGTCTTAAAGTCCTCGCGGCTGCTGGGTAAAAGGTGCAATCCGAGGGGTGAGAAAGCCTTTTCAATATTGTCGGGCATTTCGTTGAGCAGCAGCCGAGAAATGAAGCTGGCTTTTGATGCCATTTGGGCGATCGCCATTTGCCACTTTTCCTGACTAATTGGCTCAAACTCAATTTGAGTTGTGTACAGAGGCTCCTTATAAACCCCAAAATAAGGATTAACCGAGCCTCTCACCTGTGCCATCACTAACCCATCATTCATGCCAAAGCTTTTTACCTTGCCGTTTCGTGCATAGGCACGTCCCCGCCCAAGTCGCCCAGAATCTGTAAATCTTTCTAACGCATCGATAAATTTATTACCCCACCAATTCCGAGTAAATTGTGACATATTTTTTGGTTTCTCCTAATCTAGAACCGCATTTTTATTGAGCCTAATTAATTTCTTAAATGCCTCATTATCCAACTCAGTCAACCACGATTCATCAGCACCAATAATTGACCCTGCCAATTTCTTTTTGTCCTCAATCATTTGGTCAATCTTTTCCTCCAAAGTGCCAATAGCCACAAACTTATGCACAAACACATTTTTTTCCTGTCCGATCCGAAACGCCCGATCCGTCGCCTGATCTTCCACTGCCGGATTCCACCAGCGATCGAAATGGAACACGTGATTGGCTTTTGTCAGCGTAATTCCCACGCCGCCCGCCTTCAGTGACAGAATAAATACCGAAGGTTCAGACTCTGGATCTTGAAACTCTGAAATCATCCGTTCCCGTTTTTCGCGACTGGTTCCCCCGTGGATGTAGTAAGTGTTGTAATGTAGCGTTTGTTTAATATATTTTTCCAACGCGCTTCCCAGTTCTGTAAACTGCGTAAATACCAATAAACTTTCGCCTTCTGCTTTAACTTCCTCAATCATCTCGATCAGCCGTTCTAGTTTGTGCGATCGCTCTGGTGTAAACTCACTTTCATCCTGCAAAAACTGGCGCGGATGGTTACAAATTTGCTTCAGCTTCAGCAGTGTCGCCAAAATCATCCCCTTGCGCTTCATTCCTTCCGCCGCGTCAATTTCTTGTTCTACCTCTTTGACAATCGCTTCATAAAGCGAAGCTTGCTCGCGGGTGAGATTGCAGTAGAGCTTTTGCTCAACTTTGTCGGGGAGATCCTGAATAATCGACTTATCGGTTTTCAGACGGCGCAGGATAAAAGGTTCTACTAATTTTTTGAGCGCTGCAGATTGCGTGCGACTCCCATGTTTTTGAATCGGTAATTCAAACAACTTCCGAAACTGCGCCTCTTTTCCCAAATATCCGGGATTGAGGAAATTAAAAATCGACCATAAATCCAGCAATCGATTTTCTACAGGTGTTCCAGTCAATGCTAGTCGATGGGTAGCGGGTAACTTTAAAATCGCCTTGGTTTGCGCCGCTTTGGGATTTTTAATATTCTGGGCTTCATCAATTACCACGCGATGCCACGCTACGCTGCTCAACAGCTTCTCATCTTTTCGCACCAAGGTAAAGGAAGTAATCAACATATCGCAACCTTGGACGGCGGCTTTAAATGCTTTGGCATCTTGCAAACGTTGAGGGCCGTGGTGAATCAGCGATCGCAATTCTGGAGCAAACTTTTCCATTTCCTTTTGCCAGTTACCAACTACGGATGTGGGCGCAATTAGCAGCGTGGGTAGAACCGCATTTTCTGTATTTTTTTCTGTCTCTTTTGTACTAGATAAAACTTCCCGCTCTTGCAATAATCGAGCAATTACCTGCGCCGATTTACCCAAACCCATATCATCGGCAAGACAGCCATTTAATCCCAAACTTTCCAAATAACTCAACCAAGAAACGCCGCGCTTTTGATAATCCCGTAACTTGCCCTGAAACTTTGCCGGATCTGCAATTAACTCTAACCGACTCTTATCGTGCAGCTTCTCCAACATATCCGATAAAGCCCGATCGCGCTCAACCTCCAACTGTTCGCTCGCTTCTCCTTCTGCCGTCAACTTCATAAAGTCAATCAGGCTTAAATCGGGGTTTTCTTCGCGATGTTTTTGCCAAAAACTTAGCATCTCCTGCATCTTGTCTTTGTCCAGTTCCATCCATTGTCCTCGGAACTGCACCAGCGGTGTTTTGCTATTTACTAACGCCTGCCATTCTTGTTCGCTAACCCGTTCACCCCCGATCGCCAATTCATACTGATATTCCACCAAGGAATCCGCCGAAAACAATCCCTTGCCCTTGATTGCAGCACTCTTGCTGCCCTTCCCTTTGACTTGCAGGCGAATCTTCGCCCGCTGTCGTCCCTTCGGCGTCCACCAAGCGGGGACAATCACTTTGTATCCGGCATCTTCTAATACCCAAGCGGACTCGCTCAGAAAGGTGAAAGCATCATCTAAGCTGAGGGTAATGTTAACTGGTTTGTCGGTTTCTAGCCCTTGCCAAAGTTGGGGATAAATGCGGGCAGCGTAGCCGAGATTTGTCAGCAAATGTTGCTCAAAGTTGTCTCCAAATTGTGTTTGCAACTGTTTTTGTTGAGTCGATCGCGATCGCCAATAATCCTGCAACGGCATCCGCAAAGATGGGTCTTTTTTCGCAGCCGCCTGAAACTCTAAAACCCAAGGCTGTTCGGGGTTTTCGGGGGATTGTAGTTGAAAGCAGAGGGAGAATGAGTCAGCAGATTGATTGCGCGTAATGCGATCGCGCCAGGTTTGCCATTGCCGGTATTGATCGAGGCTTACTCGCGCGATTTTTCGTGTTTGGTTGAGGCAGATTTGGAGTAAAGAATCCGCAATCTTATTTTCAAACGATGCTGGGATGGGGGTTTGAGTGACAATTTCCGCGATCGCACACTCGGAAAAATGCCGCAGCAACCGTTCGCGATCGTAGAACTTTGGTGTATCTTGTAGCTGGATCTTCCGAAAACCGGACACACAAACTAAAGGCATCCATTCAACATAGCGTTGTAAATCAGTTTCGTACTGTGTTGAAACAATTTCCCATCCCGGATAAATCTCAAAGCTGGGTGCAATTTTGGCAGGTGTTTTTGGAGTTTTTGCAGTTGTTTTAGTTTTTGTCTCGCCCGCTTTCTTACGCCCGCGCGTGGCTTTCTCAGCGGGTTCGGATGTTTCGATGGGTGCGATCGCGATCGGAGCAGTTTCTCGATAGCGCAACGCCGGAATATAATGATCTTTCAGAACAATTTGCTTAAAATTTTGGGTGTAGTGATACCAAAATAGCAAGTCTGAACCAAACTGAACTTCTGCTAAATCGTAGAGGGCAAAAAAATGCAGATCGTTCAATACTTTAGTCAAAGTGTGGGTGGCGATGCACACACAATCAACTTGCCAATACTCCAACTCAAATGTTTCCGGTAATTCTGTCTCTAAATATCGCGCTAACTCTAAAGATGGTAACGGCTGGTTGTCGGCAGTGGGGAGTAAAAAATACCGAGGGACGATCGCGTATTCTCGCCCCATCGCACTTGTATTGCTGATTGCTGACAGTTGAATCCCGGCTTCTTTCGTTAGAAACTCTCTTAACTGTGCCGTCTTCAATTGTCGGGGATGAACCTTAGCAGGCTGTTTTTTCTTTTCAGTGGTTTCAACCCAAAGACAAAAAGTTCCAGGTTGAATAAAATTCTCTTCTGCTTGAGGAATCCAAGTCCCGTGGAGGATTTTCATCAGAAAAATGGGTAGAAACCCCGTCCTTCTAGGACGGCTTTACATTGTTTTTTGATTTACTACCGCCTTGGAATTGGTTAATTCGGTGTACCTTTGTGTTGTACTTTCAACGGGACAGTTACCGTTTCAAATCTTCCAATCCTGTACGCATAGTATTTTGCTCTTTCGAGCCTCCCTTGCGGGGTAATGTTAGCTTCGCCAATGTTTTAAGAGCTTTTTATACTTGCAGCACTGTTTCAGGGACCTTAAAACTGTTTAACTGCAAATGACAGAGCGGAAAACTAGCTTCGCATTCAAGGAGTGTCGTGACTCAAAAAACGTAGTCAGTTAAGACTTAGGCTGGTCAGGACGGCTTTTGAGATTTCTCTTCCAAGCCTCATGCCGTCAGGGCTGAGGTTCCTGACAGGTCATACCAAACGCAACCTTTGGCAGCCTATCATATCATCAATTAGCGGGAAAAGATAAGAAGGCGGTTGAAAGCAGGTTTATACAAACCATGTCTGCTGGATGCCGACTAAAGAGAATAACATAATTTTCCCCAGTTGTCCTCTTTAACCAGCCTCTGCGGGTTTTGACTTAATAGATGCGGTTTCAACCGCCGAGTCTTCTTACAAATTTAGAAAATATCAGTTAAATCCAACACAAAACCGGGTAGTACCTCTTCACCGGACAGAGTTGCAGGTTCATCTAAAATTTCTACTTCTCTACCCTGACGGGAGATTTCAACTTGTCTATTTTTGCGATCGAGCAACCATCCCAACCTCGCTCCATTTTTCACATACACTTTCATTTTAGCCCGCAATTTTTCTAGCGAGTCAGTAGTCGATTCCCTACGGGATAGCTTCGCTTCACGCAATTCCACCACAAAATCTGGACAAATCGGCGCAAATTTCTCTTTTTCTTCAGCAGTTAAAGCATCCCACCTGTCGCGCCGCACCCAAGCAGCATCGGGAGAAATATCTGAACCGTCGGGCAGTTTAAATCCAGTTGAAGAGTCAAAAACAACTCCTAAATTGTTTTGACGACTCCAAGCCTTAAGTTGAAAGTTTAGGTCTGAATTCCGTCTACCCGTCTCGCTACCTGTAGGTGGCATAATAATCAATCCTCCACTAGCAGTCCGTTCAAATCTTAAATCCCGGTTGTCAATACACAACTGAAAAAACTGCTCGTCTGTTAATTCGAGCGTTAATTCTAGGGGAGAATCTAGGGGGATAGTTTGTGATTCCATAACTGCCTCCAAATATTACACGAGTCAACAGTCAACAGTCAACAGCCAACAGTCAACAGTCAACAGTCAACAGTCAACAGTCAACTGTTAACAAACAAATAACTAAGTCTCTGTATAACCTTGGATATTTTCCGGTTCAAACTGCTGCAAAATCTTCGCAGCTTTGCCAGTCAAATCATCAGTACCCTTAACCGCAATCAAAAATTTACCGGCATTCAAACGGTTGCGGTAGGGCAAAGCATCGCCGCTACCAAAAGCCATACCGCCCGCGCCTCCAACAAACACACTGCCCATTGCAGCGGCGATCGCACCTAGTACACCACCGATCGCGTGATCGCCAATTTCTCCCGCCCAGGCAAAAGTCTTCAACTCAGTAATCAAGCTGAAAGTAACGCCAGCAATAAAGCCAAAGGGAATCAGCCAAATCGCCATGAGTTTAGCTTGTTTCTTCGCTTGCTGGTTCGGGTCGATCAAGCCAAATTCATCAGCAGTTTTGTAGCCGCGGCCCAAAATGCTCACTTGCTTCATGGGCAAGCCTTCTTTTTCCAGAGCACAGTAGGCAGCTTCGGCTTGCATTCGATCGGGCAGTACGGCGATAAGATAATTCATTGAGAATAATTCCTGATAGTTAGGCTGGAATAGCCAAAGTCTATTATAGCCCGAAAAGACATACTAGCTAAGCACTTGCGGGATTTTCAGACTGTCAGAGAGTCCGATCGCCCGCAAAGCTAAAATATTTCATGCAAAAAACGGCCGACCTTGACCGAATACAGATACAATTCAAACTGCACAAAGGCAAGCTTGAGCTGAGCTGTTAGATACTGCTCTAAGTGTAAGTCTCAACTTTGAGCTCGCCAACGCTCGGTCTATTTTTACTATTGCACTCAATTGCTTGCTATGCCTAAAGTTCTAGTATCCGATCCGATCGACCAAGCCGGAATTGACATCCTCTCCCAAGTCGCGCAAGTTGACGTAAACACAGGACTCTCAGCCGAACAACTGGTAAAAATTATTCCAGATTACGACGCTTTAATGATCCGTTCTGGCACCCAAGTTACCAAAGAAATCATAGAAGCCGGGAATTCACTTAAAATTATCGGCCGAGCCGGCGTCGGCGTAGATAATGTCGATGTACCCGCCGCTACCCGCAAAGGAATTGTAGTCGTCAATTCCCCCGAAGGCAACACGATCGCCGCCGCCGAACACGCCCTCGCCATGATGCTCTCGATGTCTCGCCACATCCCGGAAGCTAACGAATCCGTCAAAGGGGGTAAATGGGAACGCAACCGCTTTCTGGGCGTAGAAGTTTACAAAAAAACCCTCGGCATCGTCGGTTTGGGCAAAATCGGCTCCCACCTCGCCGCCGCAGCCAAAGCAATGGGCATGAAACTGCTGGCCTATGACCCCTTCATTTCCACCGAAAGAGCCGATCAGTTGGGCTGCCGCTTAGTAGAACTCGAACTGCTGATGCGCGAATCCGACTACATCACCCTGCACATCCCCAAAACGCCGGAAACCCTGCACTTAATTAACGCTGAAGTGCTGTCGAAAATGAAGCCCACGGCCCGCATCATAAACTGCGCCAGAGGCGGCATAATCGACGAAGCAGCCCTCGCAGAAGCCATCAAATCAGGTCAGATCGCCGGCGCAGCTTTGGACGTTTACGAACACGAACCGCTGGAAGCTGATTCCCCACTGCGGAGTGTCGGCCAGAACATCGTGCTGACACCCCACTTGGGAGCATCCACAGCGGAAGCTCAGGTGAATGTGGCGATCGACGTGGCTGAACAAATCCGCGATGTACTGTTGGGGCTGCCCGCGCGATCGGCTGTCAACATACCAGGAATTTACCCAGACTCGATCGAAAAACTCAAACCCTACCTGCAACTCGCCGAAACCCTGGGCAACCTCGTCAGCCAGCTAGCCGGAGGCCGAGTCGATTACCTCAACGTCCAACTCCAAGGCGAATTGGCCAGCAACCAAAGCCAGCCCGTAGTCGTTGCCGCCCTCAAAGGCCTGCTCTCCCAAGCCCTGCGAGAGCGCGTTAACTACGTCAACGCCAGCATTGAAGCAAAAGAACGCGGAATTCGCGTCGTCGAAACCAGAGACGCCTCAATTCGCGACTACACCGGCTCCCTACACCTCTCGGCTAAGGGAACCCTCGGCGAACACACCGTGACAGGTGCAGTGCTCGGCGAAAGCGAAATTCGGATTACCAGTGTTGACGATTTCCCGGTCAACGTTTCCCCCACTCACCATATGCTGTTTACCTTGCACCGCGATATGCCGGGGATTATTGGCAAAATTGGTTCCCAATTGGGCAGTTTTAATGTCAATATTGCCAGTATGCAGGTAGGCCGTAAAATCGTGCGAGGCGATGCGGTGATGGTTTTGAGCCTTGATGACCCTCTACCAGAGGGGATACTGGCTGAGATCCTCAAAGTTCCGGGAATTCGGGATGCTTACACGGTAAATCTTTGACGGATTTAGGAGTTTAGATTTTGGATGCCAGGACTGATAATTGGTAATGGGTAATCGATCGTTGGTAATTGGCCTGAAAGCGGGAATTTTTCTATTAGCCAATCCTCATTCCTCACTCCCCAGTTCCCAGTCTCCAGTTCCCCTGGGCCAATCTAAAATCTAAAATCTAAAAT
>NZ_JAUBTG010000034.1:59055-63637 GCF_036702395.1 Microcoleus sp. D3_18_C2
AGCCAATCCTCATTCCTCACTCCCCAGTTCCCAGTCTCCAGTTCCCCTGGGCCAATCTAAAATCTAAAATCTAAAATCTAAAATCGTTATGGCACATAGCTGGTGGGAAATTAGAATTCTTTGCGATCCGGCGCTGGAAGATATCATCTTTTGGCGTCTGGAACGGTTTAACTGTCGGGGAACTGCTACTGAGATCAAAAGCAATTCCTGCCTGATGTCGGCTTATTTGCCCGAAGAACAGGCAGGATTGCTGGATTTGGCCGCTCTGTCTCTGTGGCTGCGCCAAGATGCTCTGTGTGCAGGTTTGCCCCTACCTGCGATGCAGTGGGATTTGATTGAAGACGAAGACTGGGGCAGCACTTGGAAGGAGCACTGGCAGCCTCAAGAAGTGGGCGATCGCTTTTTAATTAACCCGGCTTGGTTGCCCTTACCGACTGATACCGATCGCGTTATTTTGCGTTTAGATCCGGGTGTGGCTTTCGGTACGGGTGCTCACGCTACTACTCAACTTTGTCTGGAGTCGCTGGAAATGCGTCTCGGTTTTGATGACAAAGAGTGCATCGTTGCTGATATCGGCTGCGGATCGGGTATTTTGTCGATCGGCGCGGTGTTGTTGGGCGCTACAAAAGTTTATGCTTTGGATACAGATCCTTTGGCAGTGCGATCGACCATTAGCAACAGACTACTCAACCGCGTTAATTCTCAGCAGTTGGTTGCAGAGCTCGGAAGTATCGATCGTTTGAAAGAAATGGTCGATGAGCCGATCGACGGTTTGATCTGCAACATTTTAGCAGAAGTAATCATCGATTTAATCCCGCAGTTCACTGCAATTAGCAAACCGACTACTTGGGCCGTGCTCAGCGGCATTTTGCTCGAACAAGCTAAGCCAATTGCCGACACTCTCGAACAGCACGGCTGGATTGTGGCTACTCTGTGGAAGCGCCAAGATTGGTGTTGTTTTAATATTCGGCGCAGTTAGCGTTTTGAGATTTGAGAGTTGAGATTTTAGGACATTTGTATTCCTTCTGAGCCATCTGGATTACTTGGTATGCGATCGGGTTCAACCTCTCGCACAGCTTGATATATTTATTGATAAAAAGTAGAAGTAATCGCGCTACTATCAAAGTATAAACAGCTTGAACAAGAAAGCTATGGACGTTGAAGAACTATATAGGCGTTACGCTGCTGGCGAAAGAGATTTTCCGGGTGTAGATTTAAGTCATGCTAACTTAAACATTGCTAACGTAGAAGACATCGAAGAACTCGAACCAGGTCAGAATGATTTGAGGGGTATCAATCTCAGCGGTGCTAACTTGACTGTGGCTAATCTGAGTTTTGTTAATCTCAGTGGTGCTAATTTGAGCAGTGCTAACTTAGATTCTGCTAGTTTATGGGTTACTATATTGACGGGTGGTGATTTGAGGGATGCTATTCTGGATTATGCTGAACTGGCAAGCGACTTAGTGGATGTTGACTTGAGAGAAGCTAGCCTGGAGTGTACGCAGTTGATTGGCACTAATCTCACCAGAGCCAACTTGATGGGTGCATACTTTTCAGCCACCGGAGAAGGTCGTTTGATTTTCTGCAACACCATCATGCCGGATGGCACAATTAGAAGTGACAATGGCTCCTAACTTGTGTGGGGCTTTTGACGGGGTTGAGACCCCGTCATATTTTATGATTCGATTATTTCCTCAATCTCCAGAGGGAATATTTGAGAAAAAGTCAAGCTCAGTCAACTCCTCGATTTGGTTAATCGTCAGATTCCATCTCAGCATATTTATCAGTCACAACTTGTCCATCTGGCATGATAGTATTTCGCTTGTAGCTGTCGCTTAAATCGCAACCTTCAACGAGTGCTCCTCTCAAATTGGCCTCATACAGACAAGTTTCACCCATAATTGCATTTCTAAGGTCTGCTCCTTCCAGATTGGCTCGTTCCAAGCTAACTTCAACTAAAAGAGTATTTCTCAGGTTGGCATTCCGGAGATTAGTACATTCCAAATTACCACCCCTAAATTTGGCATTACTTAGATTAGCTCTCTCCAAGGAAGCACTTTCTAGGTTGGTTTCTAAATAAGTATTAGACAAGTCTGCTTCGTCCAGAATAGCATAGCTCAAGTCAGCGAATTGCAACTTAGCTGACTTAAAAATGCTACGCCTGAGATTGGCTTCTTGCAGACGAGCGCTCATCAAGTTAGCTTCAGTGAAGTCAGCCTCACTCAAGTTTACGCCTCTTAGTTTGGCACGTTGTAGGTTAACACGACGAAAATCTCTTTCACCCGCCGCGTACCTTTTGAGCAGTTCTTCTGCGTTCATAACTTGCCTCTTTAATCTATTTACACTTTCACTGGTTCTACCTCTCGCACAGTTTGATACATTTATTGGTAAAAAGTAAAAGTAACAGTGCTACTATGAAATTATAAACAGCTTGAACAAGAAAGCTATGGACGTTGAAGAACTATATAGACGTTACGCTGCGGGAGAGAGAGATTTCCCTGGAGTTGATTTAAGTCATGCTAACTTAAACGTTGCTAACGTGGAAGACCTCGAAGAACTCGAACCAGGTCAAAATTACTTGAGCGGTATCAATTTCAGCGGTGCGAACTTGAGGATGGCCAATCTGAGTTATGTTAATCTCAGCGGTGCTAACTTGAGTGGCGTCCAACTATGCGATGGCGATTTGAGTGAGGCGAACTTATCTGGTACCAACTTAAGCAATGCTAACCTGTTCTATACCAGCTTGATTAAAGCAGATATGAGTGGAGCAGATTTGAGTGGAGCCAACTTGAACTGTACTCAATTAAACTGTGCTGATCTGAGTGGAGCTAACCTGAGTAAAACCAATTTAGCCGAAGCTGACCTAAGCGGAGCAGATTTAAGTCAAGCAGACCTGAGTGGAGCTAACCTGGAAGAAGCATCACTGGCGGAAGTCAACTTGACTGGGGCTTGTTTAACAGATACTTATCTAGGTGAACCCCTGCTCACAAGAGCTAATCTAACAGGAGTAAATTTAAGTGAAGCGATCGTTGATTTAGAGTTGGCTAACATTAGTGGAATTGAAGGGGCAATCTTCTGCAATACAATCATGCCCGATGGCAGCACGAGGAATGACCATTGTGAGTGAGTCTTCCACTCTAAGCTGAAGTTCCCCCAGATGAGAACTTCAACTTAAACAGCGCAAACTGAGAACTGTGAAGACTTATGTAACCACAGATGGAAAATCATTTACGTTAGTAGGTCCAGAATAAATCCGGTTTTCAATTACATTTTCGATTTCATCTGGAAGATTTGACAAAAGATCTAGACCTGTAAGTTCTTCGACCTCTCTGACCGTAGTTATTTGATCTTGCCATCGCGGTGGAATTATATCTGGCGGATTAGCAATGCCATTAGGCATAGTAACAGCAATCACAGGTGTGTTTACTGTAATATCTGCTATTCCTTGACCGGGTTCAACAAACATAATAACTTTCCAAGTGTACTCAGGGACGTTAATGTTTTCTAAGTTGAGAGGATTTTCAGGCGGAAGGGCATCATTAATCGAATCATATCCTCCTGCAATATTGTAAAGTTCCCAACCACGCCTCTGAGCAACTTGCCGACTAAAGCGTTCAAGCTGTCGCCATGCACCGGTTCTATTACTACTTCTCTCTTGTGGAAGTAAGTTTGTTGTCAAGAAGGTAGCAAACTGATCTTTCTGAGTTCTGTTACGATGTTCTCTAGCAGTCATGTGACCTCGGTCAAAACCACTACCTCTGTACTCCCATCCCTCAGTTGTCTCTAATTCACTGGGAAGTTCGCTATCCGACCTCCAAGGAAAAGGATCTAAAGGATCTAGATTGTCATCTCTCTCAGGAGGTTGTAGAGTACCTATCCAGGTTCTGTTTAGTTGCCAGCTTACCCAATTTGGACCTTTGTTGCTCTCGTTATAAGAGAGAGAATACTGTGGCTTTTCAATGAGATAGTTGTTGGCATTGTTAACAGCGTCTGGTCGAGTTTTTTGACCATCTAAAGTTGGATTACCCAACTTTAGATGAACACTTTTAAAGAAAACGTCATCCAGAAAAACCGTGCCGTTATCTACTTCAAACTTCACTGTAGCAACCCTGCCTCGTAGCGGTTCTGGTATATCTACTACATGGAAAGTTTCAAACCCGATATTTCCGTAACCAATTCTGTTTGTATCTGCGTTATTGTAGCCAGAATCGTAAGGACCACTGGCTTCTGATAAGCTAATAGTTTCCAGTGTGGTAACACCATTATCTCCTTCTAAAGAAACTATAAGGTTGCCACCACTGAGTTCAGGTACGTGAAGATTAAATCGCAGAGTTCCAGACTCAGGCACGACAAAACGGTTGTGGGTAATACTTTTACCTGATTCTAGCTTCAGAGCATAATTTGGTTGAGTGCGATCGACCCCAATCCGATCCAATTCCGCGTGCAAAGCCGGAGCATCAGTTGCAGATAGCTGATGCACATCAACTAGATTGCTTGTAGTTACACTCGCTGACGTTTCGCCATTATGAAAAGACCAGCCAGGAATCGCATCAGAAAAAATAGTCCGATTACCACCCTGCGG
>NZ_JAUBTG010000035.1:0-55556 GCF_036702395.1 Microcoleus sp. D3_18_C2
GTCCTTTTTGGACGGGCGGGACGCCCATCCCACAATAACAATTAAAATTGTAAGTTATTTAATTCGCGATCCTTAGTTTTACTCATTCCTTTCTCACTTCTAGCAATATGGCGACATTTTATGCAATGAGTTCTGAAAATGCGCTCGTCCTATCCTTCATCCGAATCTGAAAAAAGAGATTCCAAGTCGCGGTATCCATTCACTACGCGAACTACATCAATTCCATCTTCTCAGGGGTAATAAAAAACGATGTAATCATCGACAATAAATCCTCGCAAGCTGGGAGATAGCTGGCTATAATTTTTACCCATATTAGGAAAATCCGCCGTGACTTTACATCGTTCTCGAATCCTATCAAAAAGCTTACTGGCCGAACTGTAATTATTACCAGCAATAGAAGGAGCAAATGTCATCTAAATCTTGAATTGCATCATCTGAGAAAGAATAGCTGCTCATAATCCAGACTCAGAAATTGAGCGAATTTTTTCCTGCAATCTGGCAAAAACTACTTCACCATCAGTCACTTTTCCTTGAGCAATTTGCTCAGTGCCGCTAGCAATTTTTTGTCTGAGTTCTGCCAGACGCTGCTGTTTCAGTGCACGATTTCTTTCTTCTAGCAGTTGCAATGCTTCGCTAATTAGTTCCTGAACGCTGTCATAGTTGCCACCTTGTAATTGCGAGAGCACGTATTTTTCCTGTTCTGGTGTTAGGGTAACATTCATTGTCTGGGCCCCTCTCAAAAACCTTAAATCAATTATACTCCAATAATTTAATCATGGCCCGTCACCTCTCTAATCTTCAATCCGCAGTTGCCAAAGTTTAACAGTACCATTCTCTCCGCCACTGACGAGAGTTTCGCCCAAAAGCCCGATCGCCACCGCAGACACAGGGCTAGAATGTCCATCTAAAGTGTGCAGCAATTCGCCGCGAAAATTCCAAAGTCTAACAGTACCGTCAAAACACCCCACTGCAAAGTATTTCCCGTCGGGGCTAATTGCGGCGGCGGAAGTGATGCGAATTGCTGTTTGCAGCGAATGCAATAATTCGCCTGTTTGCAAATTCCAGAGTTTGATAGTTTGGCCACCATGATTGACAAGAATTTGGCTATCGGAAGAAATCGCTACATAATTTTCGCTGCCAAATGTTCGTCTCACTTCGCCTCCCGGCAATTCCCACAAAGTGACTGTGGCGCGACAGAAACCGCTGGCTGCATTGAGGCCGCTGGCTACTAGCATTTTTCCGTTGGGACTCAGGGCGATCGCACTTATGTCATCCCCTTGATAGCCTGCCAAAACTTGCAGCAGTTGGCCGCTGTTGAGGTGCTGAAGCTTGACAGTGCTGCGGGTGGTGCCGATCGCCAAAATTTGCCAGTCGGGGCTTACGGCGACGGATTCGTGGCGGTGTACCTCTGCCAAACGCTTCAGCAGTTGGCCGTTTTGCAGGTTCCAGAGTTTGACTGTACCCGCGCGCGATCGTGTCAGCAGCGTTTTGCTGGCGGGACTGAAAGCCACTAGCAATACGGCTGTTGAATGTCCGAAAATTGTCTGCTGCAGTTCCCCGCTGTGCAAACTCCAAATTTTCACTGTACTATCCTCTGATCCCGTTGCGAGGAATTGTCCGTCGGGACTGATAGCTGCAGACAAAATCCTGTCTGAATGGTGGAGAGTAGCTTTTAATATGGCGCCGGTTGAGGTTTTTGGCTACGTTTTATATCCGGCTATTTCCAGC
The DNA here is from genome assembly GCF_036702395.1 of Microcoleus sp. D3_18_C2. NCBI lineage: Bacteria > Bacillati > Cyanobacteriota > Cyanophyceae > Oscillatoriales > Microcoleaceae > Microcoleus > Microcoleus sp. D3_18_C2. Next base: position 1,729 of record NZ_JAUBTG010000035.1, read on the forward strand.
CAGTCGATCGCATCTCTCCAATTTTTAAGAGCATTTCGGGGCCGATTTGTCAATAATTCTATGTATCTGTACAAAGTTTTTGACAAGTCAACTTCTACACCTTTGATTTGTTTGTTGAGAAATACCGCAATTTCGGCTGGGCTGTAGCCGCACAACAAGCCGCAGAGGTGCCGCTTTTCTACAGGTGTCAGCCCTCTTCTGGTGTGGGGGGCGAATTGTTGTTTGGCATTTGCCAAGTCGGTGTAAAGCTTTTGGATGTCCCAGCCTTTGCTGGCGCGTGCAAATGGTTCTTCGGGTCGATCGAGGGTTGAGAGTATCATTTGCGGCAGTCGCGATCGAGTTCCTAGTCAAATTCCTAACCTAAATCCTAACATTCGCTGTGCGCGATCGAACTGTTGTCACCGCTAATCTATTTTTAACACAGCAAACAGGGGAAAGAGTTTCAGGTTGAAAATCCGCTCTTTTACAGTTGTCAAAATAAGTATACATCTACTGGAGAAATAGAAAATGCCGGGAATTGCGATCGCCTTATTTTTTATCCTAGGTTTAGTTTTAAGTCTTGTTGGCTATTTTTGGGGATTAGTTCAAGCTTTTGGAGAGGAAACTATTTGGGGAGTGCTTTACTTGCTTGTCCCATTGGCATCATTGGTTTTTTATATCAAAAATTGGAGCAATGAAAAAATTAGAAAAACCTTCTTAATTCAATGTGCTGGATTGTTGATGTTTGTATTGGGAGGCATTACTACTTCAGTATTTTATGGCAAAAATTTTGTAAAAATCTCTGGCTCTGGATCTAATGTAGAGCAGGGGTATAACGAGCAATCGCCCTCTTCTTTTCCTTCTGGTTTCAACACTTCTCCATCACCCAATCAAGAGTTATCTCCTGCTTTAGAGCCATCTCCTACTTCTGCTGCATCTGTAAATAATCCTAATTCTGCACGTGTTGCTGCTCAAAATTCTGACTTCAAACAATTGATGAAAGTCGGCTATATTTACTACGATCGGGGAGACTATCAAACCGCTTTAATCAATTTTAACAGAGCTTTACATATACGTCCCGGCGAGGCTTATGCTGTCAAGGCTGTTTACAACACCAAAAGTGCGATCGTCCAAAGCAGTGTCAAATAATAATCGGTGCAGTAAAAATTGCATACAGCGAATAGATAAGTGATTCACAGGGTTGTTAAAAATCTCACCTTAAATCATGAAAATCATCAAGCAAACGCCAAATAAATTAATAATTAAAACAGCCATCTTTTGGGATGGTTTGCTATTAATTTCTCCATTTATCGTTATGGGATTATTGCAGATTATTTTAGTATCAAATTGGATAGGTGGAGGTATCTTTCTGTTGTTTTCGCTGTCTTTGTTGGACGGGGCGATAGATGAAACATATATTTTTGATAAAACTCTTAGCAAAATGACCATTAAACGACGGGGTGTATGGCTTCATGATGTTACCGAATGCTCAACTCGCGATATTTCTGCGGTGGAATTAGAGGAAATAGGAGATAGCGAGGGAAATCGTAGTTATTATGTTGATTTGTGGATGTTCGGGGGCGATATCATCTGTTTAAGAAGCTATTCACTAACAGAACAATACAAAATGGCTGACTTGATTCGCAGCTATATCTCGATTAAGGATAATCGCACGGTTAGCAATGTATTTGCCCTACAAATCAGTGAACCCTAGCTATAGCAATCCTAAATATTCAGATAAATTGGTAGGGGTAGTGCTAAGAGTGCCTACCCCCTATCTATCGGGCAACCGGGCGTGGGATTGCCCCTACAATAATTATGCAAATGATGCGAGGATTGCTATATCGCGTAGGCAATCGCCCAAGTCCATCACCAGGGAGAAATGACGGAAAGCTATCTCAAAGCCACCCGCACCTATACTCGCTACAGTTATTGTGCGCGAGACATTTTAGTGCTAATATCTTAGCAAGATCAAAAGGCTCAGGTCATAGGACAAACTTCAAATAACATATAAGTTAACAATAGGGCGCATCCCAGCAAAGATAGGGCCTCTAATATCCTTTGTTTAATCTCAGGGTAAAATAAATGAAAATAATCGAGCAAACAGCGACTGAATTAAAAATTCAGACTCGTGGCGTATTTGATTTTTGGCTACCTAGCTGTTTGTTAATGGTATTTGGACTGAAATTGGCGGCGTTTGATTACAATTTGGCAAGCCTGTATTGTCACAGAGTGCAAGGAACACAAGGGAATTGTCAGTTGGTGCGATCGAGCTTGCTGGGATCGAAGATTCAAGAAATTCAGCTTGCTTCTTTGCAGGGAGCAAAAGTTGTCAGAGCGGCCTACACCAGCAAAGTTGTACTTCGGACTGATGCTGGCTATGTTCCTTTCACTGCTAACTCCCCTAATTGGGGAACCCAAGACGCTATTGCTTCGGACATCAATTCTTTTGTTAAAAATGCGGAGCGCAGATTGCTGGAATTAAAGCTACTCGACAGTTGGTTTCTAGGGATAGGAGCCATATTTGTGACAGCAGGGATAGCAGTAATAGCCTTCGGAAAAAAGGAAATTTATAGCTTTGATACAACTTTAAATGCCCTGACTGTTAAACAGCAGGGTTTGTTGGGAACTAAGCTAATTCAATACTCTCTGTGCGAGATTTATGGCGTGGAAGTCGAGCGAACAAAAGATCGGGAGCATGACATTTGGTACGAAGTTAGACTGTTAGTTTGTGGAGGCTCTCGCATCTCCCTACCCCGCACTATGAACCCATACCAGCAAGCAAAAATCGCCAAAGCGATTAACAACTATCTGCACCAGCAAAATAACCAAAAATAGCTGCTCGCGATCGACCCGATTTCTCAAGGTTGGAGACTTACGCAGAAACCGGGTTTTTTAGCAAAATCTCTCCTAGAGTGCGATCGCTTCCGTTATAAAAACCCGGTTTCTTTGGTATCGAGTGCGAAACTCGCAATTGGGTGGAAACTGATCATCTAAAAAGTGAACAATCGTTGACTTTTTAGGTTCTTTCGGAGCGCGAATTAAATAACTGACAATTTTAATTTTTATTGTGGGATGGGCGTCCCGCCCGTCATGAGTGGACGGGCGGGACGCCCATCCCACTTTCAAGAGTGGAAGTTATTTAATTCTCATTCCTTATAGCCCTTGATAAGCGGGCCTAGGGCATAGGCCTCCGTGGGCATAGGGCATAGGCCTCCGTGGGCATAGGGCATACCTCACCAAGATTGAGAACGGCTGTATGGCTGCTTGTTGATTATCTCCGGCATAAGTGCCTTGGTTTTGCGAACCCTGGCACAAATTAAAATAATATCTGTACATTGCCGACTAGCATCAAATCCCTGGCAGTGGTAAGAATTAAACCAAACGAAAGTAATTAAGGATGCCATGTCACTTTCAACTGCACAACCCGCTCTCCTAGTCCTGGCTGACGGTACTGCTTACCGCGGCTGGTCGTTTGGCGCTGACGCCACCGTCGTTGGCGAGGTAGTATTTAATACTGGAATGACGGGCTACCAAGAAGTATTGACCGATCCCAGCTATTGCGGTCAAATTGTCACTTTTACTTATCCAGAATTGGGCAATACCGGGGTAAATCTTGAAGACGAAGAATCCTCGCGCCCGCAAATTCGGGGTGCGATCGCCCGGAACGTATGCAGCCGCCCCAGCAACTGGCGCTGCTCACAATCTCTGCAAGACTATCTGAAACAGTACGATATCCCCGGAATTTACGGGATCGACACCCGCGCCCTCACTCGCAAAATTCGCACGGTGGGAGCGATCAACGGTGGCATTTCGACCACGATTCTCGACCAGGCAGAGCTTTTGGAACTCGTGCAAGATGCCCCCAGCATGGACGGGCTGAATCTGGTCCAGGAAGTCACCACCCGCAAGGTTTACGAGTGGTCTGAAGCCACGGACTCGGTTTGGGAGTTCAGTCCTACAGTCAAACCTGAAGAAGGCAAAATGTGGACGGTGGTAGCGCTAGACTTTGGGATCAAGCGCAACATCCTGCGGCGTCTGGCGAGTTACGGGTGTCGGGTCATCGTTGTCCCCGCTGACACGTCGCCGGAGGAAATCCTCAAATACAACCCGGACGGCATTTTTCTGTCCAACGGCCCCGGAGATCCGGCGGCGGTAACGGAAGGGATCGCGACTGCGAAAGCTTTGTTAAAGTCGGACAAACCCGTATTCGGCATCTGCATGGGACACCAAATTTTGGGACTTTCCTTGGGTGCAGAAACTTTTAAACTTAAGTTCGGCCATCGGGGATTGAATCATCCAGCGGGTTTAACTCAGCAAGTAGAAATTACTAGCCAAAATCATGGTTTTGCGATCGACCCCGATTCCCTAGCCCCCGAAGTAGAGATTACTCATCTCAATTTGAACGATCGCACCGTAGCCGGATTGAAGCATAAAACTCTGCCGCTGTTTTCAGTGCAATACCACCCCGAAGCCAGTCCGGGCCCGCACGACGCCGACTATTTATTCGATCGATTCGTGCAGTCAATGCGAGACAATCAGAAAGTAGCCAGCAGTAAGTAGTCAGCAGTCAGCAGTCAGCAGTCATTAGTCAGTAGTCATCAGAGGCTGTTTGTGTCGATCGCTTCTGACTAATGACTCATGACTAATGACTCATGACTAAAAAACTGTAGACAAAAGACCAAAAAACTCCTATAATGAAGCCTCGACTTTAAGCCATATCTAGCTAGGAGGGTGTCATTCCTGAGTCATTGACCCTGACCGTTAGCCTCAGAGGCACTCGCGAAGTCAAGAATAACTATCAGTTATTTCGCTTGACGGGCCTGCTGGACGCTTTTTCTGAGGCAACTTTTCGGAAGGTAATAAGCAAATGTATTGACGAGGGCCCAAAACACGTAATTTTGGACTTGTCTCAGATAGATTTTGTGGATAGTTCAGGCTTGGGCGCACTTGTGCAACTTGTCAAAAAAGCCCAAACCTTGGAAGGGACATTGCAAATTGTCTCAAATCCCCGCGTAACTCAGACTGTTAAACTGGTTCGCTTAGAGAAATTTCTGTCTTTGCAGCCTTCGGTTGATGAGGCGGTAAAAAACGTCAAGGATGCTTGACGCCAAAGTGAATTAAATTAGCTATCCGGTTCTCAACGCTGGATAGCAAATTTTTATTTTTGTCGTGGTAAAACAATACCGATTTTCCCAGAAGCTGCGACACGCACCAGCCGCTATTTCCCCGATGCTTAGAGTTTCGGTGGAGGGGCAGTAAAATATGTGTGGCAAACACGCGGAAAAATGGTACAAAAATTAGAGCATCCCGATTTGGTAAAAAGCCTTTTTTAGGAGTGCGATCGTCGCGCCAAGCTTTGCCTATATATCTCGCTTCGTGCTCTGAGAGCGAACAGTCCTGTAAAAGCTATAATTGCGGAAGTGACGAAAGACGAAATAAGTAAGTAACTAGAAAAACCAAGCTGTGCGGAAGTTTTATTTAAAAAAGTATGTCGCCGATCGCAGATGACGGACTCAAACTGAGTCTGACGGATATCAGTTTAAATCGAGTGCATCCTGCGAGGGCTACACCAGCAGAAATAGAAAGAATTTCGCCCGCAGCCTGGGCATATTTGGGAGATGCAGTGTACGAACTCTACATTCGGAGTTCGTACTTAGTCCCGCCCAGAAGATTGCAAGCTTATCACGAATTGGTGGTGGGGCAAGTACGAGCCGAAACTCAAGCGCGTCACTTGCGATCGCTCTCTCCTTACTTGAACAGTACAGAATTAGCAATTGTCAAGCGCGGCCGCAATGCTGCAGCGGGCCGTTCTAAGCGAGCAGATCCAGAGATATACCAACAAGCCAGCAGCTTAGAAACTTTGATCGGATATTTGTACCTCACCGATCCCGAAAGATTGACCGAGATTCTGGCACTTTTAGAACTTGAGACTTAAAGGATTTAGCAGTTAAGAGTTGGGAATGGGGAGGGAGTAATTAACCATCCTGGCACGGCTAACATAAAACCGCAAAAATCTCGATCGGCAAAACAAGATTTATCAAAGAAATGGGTTTAAAACCCCGTCGTTCTAGGACGGCTTTAATTCCTTCTGAATTTTCCCGATCGTGTTAAAATAGTATGGCATACTAAAGTAGTAAAACAGCTAAAAATAATGAAAGCAAGGTTCCAATACAGATTCTATCCAACCGATAGACAACGCCAGAGTTTGGCTCAGTTGTTTGGTTGTGTAAGAGTTGTTTGGAACGATGCTTTGGCTGTTAGCAGATGTGGCAAATATCCTGGGTACAACACTCTATCCAAGTCTCTAACTATATCTAAAAAGACAGAAGAAAGGGCATGGTTGAACGATGTTTCGTCCGTGCCGCTGCAACAATCCCTCAAACAGTTAGAGGTTGCTTACAAAAACTATTTTGATTTCCTAAAAGGGAAGAGAAAAGGCAAGAAAGTGGGTCAACCCAAATTCAAAAAAAAGACTAACAGTCAGTCTGCAACTTTTGCTAAAACAGGTTTCTCTATCAAAGGTGAGTCCGTGGATCTGGCAAAAATTGGAAATGTTAGCCCTATTTGGTCTAGGGAGTTACCATCAGAGCCTAGCTCTGTAACTGTACTAAAGGACTGTGCTAATCGCTATTTCTTGAGCTTTGTAGTAGAAGTTAAGCCCGTTCAAATTGATGCTAAAAACCCAAGTGTCGGAATTGATTTAGGGATTAAAACTTTTGCTGTGATGAGTAATGGGGAGAAAGCTAAAAGTCCAGACTATAAAGTGTTAGATCGAAAAATTCGTAAACTCCAAAAAAAGCTAGCTCGGCAATCTAAAGACTCGAAACGCAGAAATAGAACTCGGATTCAGATAGCCAAACTGCACAATCAAATTGCAGACACCCGTAAAGATTTCTTGCACAAGCTGTCAACCAAAATTGTTAGTGAAAACCAAACTATCGTTTTAGAAGACTTGAATGTGTCTGGAATGGTCAAAAACCGCAAACTTGCTAGAGCTATTAGTCTTCAGGGATGGAGAGAATTCCGAACTTGGTGCGAGGCAAAGTCTGAGAAATTTGGTCGAGACTTTAGAGTAATTAGTCGCTGGGAGCCTACCAGTCAAATTTGCTCGGATTGCGGCTTTAAGTGGGGAAGACTGGATTTAAAAATCAGATCGGTTCAGTGTTTGAATTGTGGCACTGAACACGAACGCGATGAGAACGCTGCAAAAAATATAAACAAAGTCGGGATAGGGCATTGCCACGACTCTAAACGGACACAGAGACAGAGTAAGACGACTTCGGTTGCGTCAGTCAGTGAAGTGTCAAGAATCACCGCACTTTTAGGGCGGTGAGTATGTCAATAACTAGCTATTTGAACAGAGCAAAATCCTTGCTCCCTCGCTAGACTATCTCAAATCTCAAAGCCCAAAGATTGCTCCCTCAATCAAGAATCTCACATCTACAATCTACAATCGACTAGCCTTCAGCCAAAACCTTTTGACCACAAGAAACCAATGAGAAAATTTACCAAACCCAACTTTTCGCGATCGAATTCCGACAGCAAGCCATTCAAAAGCGAAGGCCGCCGTCAGGACTCACAACCATCCTCTCCCCGCTTTGAACGCAAGCCCCGTCCCGATACTCGCGGAGTAGACGCGCCTCAAAAGCGATCGACCTTCGCCCCACAATCGCGAGAAATGCCCGTGAGAGCAATTTTCAAACGGAGAGTCGATGCCGACAGCCAACCGGAAATTCGCAGAAATAATCATTTCAAAGACAGAGACAGCAGCCCGCAGGAATCCAGGGGCAATTATTACCAAGACAGAGACAGAGATAGCAGCCCGCAGCCGGCCCGCAACAATTTCCGAGACAGAGACAGAGATAGCAGCCCCCAGCCGGCCCGCAACAATTTCCGAGACAGAGACAGAGACAGCAGCCCCCAGCCGGCCCGCAACAATTTCCGAGACAGAAACAGAGACAGCAGTCCGCAGGAATCCAGGGGAAATTATTACAAAGACAGAGACAAAGACAATAGCCCGCAGGAATTCCGGGGCAACCATTTCAGAGACAGAGACAAAGACAGAGACACTCGCCCTGTTGACACTGCCTCCAATACAGTCGTGCAACCAGACGCAGACACAGACGACATGATTTACGGCCGCCATGCGGTACAAGCAGCTTTAGAAACAAACCAAGTCCTCAACCGGATCTGGGTTGTTCCCCACCTGCGCTACGATCCCCGCTTTCATAGCTTGCTAACCGAAGCCAAAGCCAACGGCAGCATCATTGACGAAGTTGACGATTTGCGCCTCGACTACATCACGCGCAAAGCAAACCACCAAGGCGTAGCGGCTCAAGTATCAGCCTACGAATACCTGGATTTGAGCGAACTGATCGCAAAGGCTAAGTCGGCTTGCGAAGATCCAGTAATTGTGGTAGCAGAAGGACTCAACGACCCGCACAATCTAGGGGCGATTATTCGCACCGCAGAAGCATTGGGATCTCAGGGCATGGTGATTCCGCAGCGGCGGGCGGTTGGGATTACCTCAGCAGTGAGAAAAGTGGCAGCAGGGGCATTGGAAAGCCTGCCCGTGGCAAGGGTTGTCAATCTTAACCGGGCTCTGGAAGAACTCAAAGAGGCTGGATTCTGGATTTATGGCACTGCAGCAGGCGTCGGTCAATCTATAGAGACAGTCAAGTTCTCCGGGCCGACTGTTTTAGTGGTGGGTGGTGAGGCTGACGGTTTGAGCCTTTTGATACAGCGCGGATGTGACGGATTAGTTTCAATTCCTTTAAGGGGCCAGACTCCTAGCCTGAATGTCTCGGTAGCAACGGGGATGGCTTTATACGAAATTTACCGTCAGCGCGGGCCCAAAAAGTTTCACGTACACGGATCGTAAAGGTGGTTGAAAAAAAGAGCACAACAGAGTAGTTTATTGTCAATGCCGCCCAGCATGGAGTGGCACGACACCCGGAACAAGTAAGGATAGTCGATCGACTGTCGTTACTTGTTCCGGCGAAAGTAGAAGAAGCCTAGCCCCTAGGTTCAAACAGGAATTCGACACAAATCTATTTAGATATATTTAAATAGGTTTGGAGCGGTTCTTGGCAGCAGTCAGCCACGTGTAAATAACAAAAGCCTAGGCGTGTTCGCAGCACCCTGAAAACACCGTCAAATACATTAGAAGAAAAGCAGATGAAAGAATTCTTGATTAGCTTGCTCAACTTTTTCGGATTGGCTTGGTGGGTTGAAGTTAAAACTTCAGCGCCGCGGTGCATTTACTATTTTGGCCCGTTCTTAACCCAAGCAGAGGCGGCAACTGCAAAAGCAGGATATGTAGAAGACATAGAAAATGAAGGGGCAGAAGGTGTTAGTGTTTCGATTCACCGCTGCAAACCAATTACTTTGACGGTTGCAGAAGATTTGGGAAAGCTTGGTGATGGAGGGCTGTGGCCGGTTTTGAGCGGTCAGTAGAAGCAGGGGGAATTTTGAGTTTTGAGAGGCCTACGCTTCCCTCGCAACGCTGTGCGGTTTTGAGTTGTCAGTTGTAACTTCAAAACAGTTGAGTGTTGGGTGATTAATTGCTTGTGACAAACTCCAAATTTAAGACTAGCAATTGCCCACTGCTTCGGGGTGACTCTCTATCCAACGATCGATGTCTGCGAGTACCCGATCGGGAATTTCCCAAGGGAACAAGTGGGCTGTATTGGGATAACACTGCCACTGACAATCATGGAGGTGGCGGGCGGTTTCTAAACTGGATGCTGAGGTGATGTGCCGATCGCCCTCTCCGGCCAACACCAAGCACGGACAATGAATGTCGCCCAGGTGCAGCAGTCGATCGTATCCAGCCCTCAGAGCGGTATTTAACGCCTTGGTGGCCGTGTTGGAAGTCTTGAGGTAGGCGGGGGTACCTGCCTGTGCTAAGTAGCGGTAAGGGGTGGCTTTATGCTGCTGTATCAAGTAGCGAAAGAGCGATCGCCTCGCAAAAGTATCAATATTCCACTGCCAACCCGGTATCACCCAATTGATAATTCCGGCTAAACCAGTGTAAAGGTTATCTTGCCAAGAGATGGGAGGGTGACTTCCTCGCGGTTTTGCTGCGGATGCGAGTACAATTAAACCGGTGACTCGCTGGGGATATTTCATGGCTAATTCCAGGGCTAAAATCCCTCCCAAAGACCATCCGATTACCAAACACCGATCGACTCCTAATCTGTCTAATAGTGCTTCTAAATCGACCAGATGATCGGTCATTTCAAAGAAAGTTGAGGTGCGGCTGTTGCCGTATCCGCGCAAGTCTGGGGCGATCGTCTGGAACCGCTTTGATAGGTGTTCTGTGAATACCGACATACAATCGCCGGAACCTGGATGGCCGTGCAAGCAGAGAATAGGAAATCCTTTGCCTTTGACGGAAACACTGAGTTGTTGATGCGGCATTTTTTAACTGTTTGGGCGGTGCGTTGTCCCCGCTATAAATTGTATATTCCAGCGGTCAAAAGCTGGGGTTTCGGACCATGTAATCGGCAATTTTAGAAATAGACTGGCGCATTTGTAGCTCGCCGCTGCGGCTGTCAATCACAGTAATCACATAGGCCTCGTCGTCAATGCTCATCGCTAAAGTTGTGCCGAGCACCTTGGAATTTTGACCGGTTTTTTCGCCCAACCACTGAGCTTTAGTTCCTTGCAAGGCGGCAAATCCCAGAGCGTGATCGTACTGGCGGTTGAGAGTTTCTATTAATAGTTTAGCACCGGGTGTTTCGCCGTTGTAAATTTGCACCATCATTTCGGTGAGTTCGTTAGCAGTCAGGCGGTTGCGACCAGAACCGGGGTTGGAGGGCATAATTCTTTCCCCCATTAATTTGAAGTTGACGCGGGTGACTTCGTAGCCGCTATTATCTAAATATTGATTGATGTAATCCGAACCTAAATAATCGATTAGTTGATTGGTGGCGATATTGCTGCTGCGATAGATCATTTCTTCTAACAGTAGCTGTAGCGGATAATTGCGATTAGACCTAATCTTTGCCGATGCGTCTTCGGTGAAATTACCGCGAGTGACTAATACTTCCTGGTTCAGACTAATTTTTTCTTTTTCGACTTTTTGCATCAGGGCGACAGCAATCGGCAATTTAATTAAGCTGGCTGGACTGACAGGAGGTACATCGCCCCGCAGGTGTACGCACTCTCTAGAAAGGTTGCAAATACCGATCGAAGCTTGAGCCGACAAACCGCTTTCCCGGGCAAGTGCACCCAAAACATCAGATTTTGCTTGCTGCACTTGAGAGGTTGCTGCTGTTAAATTTCCCCGGTATTCTTGAGTTTTTGAGGCAGTGACGGAAGCTAAAAATGAATTTTGAGGAACTTCCTGCAAGTTGTTGAGGGCTTGATGCCAGAAAAATTGAGTTTGCTGCGAAGATGCGATCGACTTATTGGGCTGCTGTTTAGTTTCTACGGCTCTGTTGGCTAAACGGACTGCTTGCTGTAAGTTGTCGTTAGCCCTCTTTTCTACTAATATTTGAGCTTCCACCGCTTGCAACTGCTGTAGCAGTTGTTCTTGAGGATTGGCGGCTGCGAAGGGAACTAAGCCGGAGAGGATGCTTGGTTCTGGGGAGGGAGATGAGGGTTGTTCTAATTCGGCAATTAGCCCATCGCGAATTTTGTAGAGTTCGTCTAGGGAACGGGGGTTAGATGATTGAGAGAATGAACTTGCGATGGTTAACATCTGAACCAGTCCAATGCCGGCTACTACTGCCGCCATCTTGTTGGCGATCGACAAAAAACGCCTGATATCTGGCATATTTAACATCCTCAACACAACCAAATTCTATATAAGCAGCTATTGTTACATCAGTCAAACGATTTTAGATTTTAGATTTTAGATTTTAGATTTTTTCTTCAATCTAAAATCTAAAATCTAAAATAGTTCGATCGCGCCAATGTGGCAAAATAACCAAAATAAAGGGAGCGATCGCACGAAGGCAATCAACCCCCTCTAAATATTGCGAACTATCTACTTTCTGCGCCGCCGTCGCCAGTCAGCACCCAACCGCTTGAGGTAATCCCAGCCGCGTTGGGGCCAGACATGATCGCTACCAATCTTTTCGGCAATCCAGCGAGCGACTTTGGGGCCTGTCCAGTCTCCGCCGTCGGGGGCAGGGCCTAGCAGGGCTTGTCGCAGTTCTTCTTGCTGTTCAGGATTCAGCAAGGATTTTGCAGGAGGGGGCTGGCGGTCTCCGCTGCGGTTTCTCACAGAGTTAGGCCCTTCTCGGTTGTAGCGCTGGACAATTTCTTTGGCGTAGTCGTAGTTGAGGCCTACGACTTGGGCTGCTTGTTTGATAGTCCAATTTCGGGACACTAACAGCAGCAAGTGCCAGCGGCGCGACTCTGTGGTGTTTTGTGCCTGCCGGTAGCGAATTTTGAGTTCCTCTGCCGTCAGGTGGGATTCTAAGTGAGCTTTAGGTGGCATTCCTCCAACGGGGCATCGGGAACTTCTTACCATATATCTTTGGTTTTGGGGATAATTCCGGATGAAATTATTTTCCTGGGGATCGTGGCGGCAAATACCTAGCGTTTTTTAGCGCAGATGCACGCAGCTAGTCGCATTTGAGGAAGGACCAAGAATTTCAAACGTGGTACCCGCCACGTGATTTATCCGTGGAATCAATCCAAAATCTAAAATCGAAAATCACTTATTGCCCCCGCATTTATCCGTGGGGTCGCCTCTAAAATCTAAAATCGAAAATCTAAAATCGATTGACTGCTGTTTTTTTTGCAGGTGCGCGCAACAAAAGACCTCGGTGTGGCGGTGAGCGTTTCGAGCTTTTTTGTGAACCCCTGATTTCTGACAGGCTTTTTGAGCTCTAGTACAATGGGCGTGGATCGGAAAAGGTCGATTACTATTTTCTTCGATCGCGCCGCAGCCATTAATTCACTCGGCTGACTGATAACTTTCAGTGATTGTTGACTAAAAAACTGCTCTTCCTAATCTGACCATAATTATTAGGGTATCGACAGCCATACTCTAATATTTTATTAGCATCCTTTTCTATTTTTCCTTCATGTTTTTCGGAATATTCAGGACGTGATTAATTTCACAAGAAATCCGAGGCAGATGCTGCTAAATATGCTATTAAAAATAAATCAGATATAACAAGCGTGGGATTTTTTATATAACAAAAATTTTAGTAAAGTCTGAATATTCCAGCAATAAAGCAGTCATTATCTGGGATTATTTGATTTTTTAGGGCATCTTTTTTCCCATAAATCCTGGGTTGCATCGAGGACAAACTGGGCTGTAATATTTTAGAATTTAGATTACAGAATTTGGAATGACTGATTTCCTAATGATTGCGATCTTGCATAGACAGTCTTGGAGACCGAACCTAATTATGTAGGGGTCGCATTGCACACCTTACCCCTTACTCATATAAATCTGGCGTCAAACCACTTTTTGCATCAGTGCTGATACAGTTGCATTCTTGGTTTGTTAAAAAATTAGGTAAAAAACTCGATCGCTATTTGGTGGCCCGTGGGATTTGGGTAATTTAATCTATTGTATATAAAATGACCGATCGCCCGTTAGCGGAGCCCTCTTCGAGGCTCAAACTTTCGCCACAAAAATAGCCGACTTTGCCTTCGGGCTGTAAGCAGGTACAATTGCCAGTTATATTAACTGTATTGTCTCAAAGTAGAAATGATAAAGGTACGAGCATGGCATCCATCCGCGAGTTGCACCGACAACTGGTCAATAAAGAACGCTCTGCTGTGGAAATTACTCAAGAAGCATTAGACCGAATTACCCAGCTAGAGCCGAAGTTGAAAAGCTTTCTGTGCGTGACAGCAGACAGCGCACTGGCGCAGGCCCATAAAGTGGATGCCCAAATCGCAGCCGGAGAGCAAATTGGCCTGTTGGCCGGCATCCCGATCGCCGTTAAAGATAATATGTGCACCGAGGGCGTTCCCACAACCTGCGCCTCTCGGATTTTGGAGAATTTTGTTCCTCCCTACGATGCCACCGTCGTCTCGAAACTCCAAGCAGCCGGTGCGGTGATTGTGGGTAAGGCGAATATGGACGAGTTTGCAATGGGGAGCTCGACAGAAACTTCTGCTTATCAAGTTACCGCGAATCCTTGGGACTTGGAGCGCGTGCCCGGAGGGTCTTCTGGCGGTTCTGCCGCAGCGGTAGCCGCTGGAGAATGCGTCGTGAGTTTGGGTTCGGATACTGGGGGATCAATCCGCCAACCTGCTGCTTTTTGCGGGTTGGTGGGGCTGAAACCGACTTATGGGTTGGTTTCTCGCTACGGTTTGGTGGCCTATGCTTCTTCTCTCGATCAAATCGGGCCCTTTGGCCGGACTGTTGAGGATTCGGCGATTTTGTTGGGGGCGATCGCCGGTTACGATCCGAAAGATTCCACGAGTCTTAATGTCCCAATTCCTGACTACGCTCAAGCTTTAAGACCCAGTTTGCGACCGAAGGGTCAGATTAGAATTGGTGTAATTAAAGAAACTTTTGGTGTAGGGCTGGACTCCGGGGTTAAAGACGCTGTTACTAAGGCGATCGAGCAATTTCAACAATTGGGCGCCGAAATTCAAGTCATTTCTTGTCCCCGGTTCCGCTACGGTTTGCCCACTTACTACATTATTGCTCCCTCGGAAGCTTCGGCAAATTTGGCGCGATATGATGGAGTTAAGTACGGTTTCCGGTCTCCAGACTCCGATAATCTTTTGGATATGTATGCCAAAACCCGCTCTCAAGGGTTCGGTGCGGAAGTTAAACGCCGGATTGCGATCGGCACTTACGTATTGTCGGCTGGATATTACGATGCTTATTATCTAAAAGCTCAAAAAGTTCGGACTTTGATTAAAGAAGACTTTGAAAAAGCTTTTTCTCAAGTTGATGTTTTAGTCTGTCCCACTGCTCCTACTACCGCATTTAAGGCAGGCGAAAAATTCAATGACCCCCTGAGTATGTATTTGTCAGATTTGATGACTATTCCGGTGAATCTTGCTGGTTTGCCAGCTTTGAGTTTGCCCTGCGGATTTGATGATAAAGGACTGCCGGTGGGTATACAACTGATTGGTAATGTTTTGCAAGAATCTCGGTTGTTTCAGGTGGCTCACGCTTACGAACAGTCTACGAATTGGCACTTGCACCACCCCGAATTGCATTAATTTCTGAAAATCGGCGGAATACGGTGGCGGAAGTTAGTAATCGATCTTGGCTAATTGTCTGAATTAATAATTTGCCATTAGCTTTTGAGCGATCTCTAATTTCCCGCGTGCTCTATCTATGAACAATTTCCTAGTATTCCTTTTGTCTAAATCGCTAATAGCTTTTGGGATAGTTTTGGCCGTTGCTTATTCTGCTGCTTGTGTATTCCTCTTTGTAGCGCAAGGTAAGTTTATCTTTTTTCCTGCGCGGGCGATCGAAACTACGCCAGATGATTTTCAGTTGCAATATCAAGATGTTTGGTTGCCAATTCCAACTAAAACAGGCGCGGTGGACAGCGTTCACGGGTGGTGGATTCCTGCATCGGAAAATCCCCCCAGCCCCCCCGAAGCTAGGGGTGGAGCAAGAAAGGGGCAGGCTGTTCCCTCTGTTAACACCGGAGACTCGGATACCCCCCCCAGCCCCCCCTTGCCAAGGGGGGGAGCAAGAAAGGGGGAGGCTGTTCCCTCTGTTAACACCGGAGACTCGGATACCCCCCCCAGCCCCCCCTTGCCAAGGGGGGGAGCTAGAGGAGTCGGAACGTCCCCGCAAAGTGAGAGACCGGCAGTCGCTCCGGTTCCCCCCCTTAACAAGGGGGGGTTAGGGGGGGTAGTTTTGTACCTGCACGGCAATGCTTCAAATGTGGGATCAAATGTCGAACACGCTTATCGATTTCATGGGTTAGGTTTGTCGGTATTTGTGATGGATTATCGTGGTTATGGCAAAAGCCAGGGCGATTTTCCGAGTGAATCTCAGGTTTATGAGGATGCTCAGCTTGCTTGGGATTATTTGGTGAAACAGCGGGGGATTAACCCGAATCAAATTTATCTCTACGGTCATTCTTTGGGAGGGGCGATCGCGATCGATCTAGCCTTGCGTCACCCGGAGGCGGCAGGGGTAATTGTAGAAGGCTCTTTTACTTCGACGCGGGCGATGGTGAATTTCCAAAAAGGGCTGTTTTGGATGTTTCCGATCGATGTTTTGCTGACACAGCGGTTTGATTCTCTTTCAAAAGTCGATCGCCTGCAAATGCCTGTGCTGTTTATTCACGGGACTGCTGACAATGTAGTTCCAGTGGAAATGACCAAAAAACTGTTTGATGCAGCACCTGAACCCAAACAGTTGTACATAGTTCCTGATGGAGGTCACACTAATGTGGCAGATATCGGGGGCGCAGAATATCTGCAAATACTGAGCCAATTTTTAGGTTGTTCACAGTAGATCAAAGCTCTTGGCGGTAACAGGTTAAGTTTGATATCTGTACCGCCTACTCGCACTTCTAACTGTACATATTAAACAGAGCAGTTATCGCGATGATACTACTTAGTAGAACCTTAATACATTAAGCCACCAGTCATTTAAGGCATAGCAGTAATTACAGTAATTGTTCGCGCTTATAGCTTCTTCTTTCTTAACCTCGCAGCCTCGCCAAGATGTTTTTTGGTTTGGCATCCTGGCACCGCAAAGATTGGCATCTGTGAGATTAGCTTTGTTCAATCTCGCATCCCTCAAGTCGGCATTTCTCAGGTCTGCACCGCTGAGATTTGCACCGCTTAAATCGGCTTCTTTGAGGTCTGCACCCCTGAGATTTGCACCGCTTAAATCGGCATTTCTTAGGTCAGTTCTAGTTAGTTTAGCGGCGCTCAAATTACTGCATTTTAAGTTAGCCAACTGGAGGGATGCGTCTGGCAGAAAACTCTCGCTGAGGTTGGCATTTTCTAAGTTGGCTCCCCTGATGTCGGCCCTGCTCATGTCGGCTTTGCTGAGGTCGGCGTCGGCCAAAAAGGCGTTTCTCATGTTGGCGTTGTTTAAATTAGCTTCCATTAAGTCAGCCGCAGTCAAGTCGGCATCAACTAAGTCAGCCCTGCTGAGAGTGGCGCGGCTCAAGGAAGCGCCAAACAAATCTGCACGGCTCAAGGAAGCGCCAAATAAGTCGCATCCGGGACATCCTCTGGTTTCTAGCAGCCGCTTTACTAGGGACAGATTTTGAGCTTGTAAGGGAAGTGCGGCGCAAAATGGGAGTAGCATTATCGCTGCTGTCAGAATTTTCAGTTTGATTTTGGTCATAGTCTTGGTAAGTCCTGTAACTGCCTTTCAACACCGATTAGTCTGCTGGACTTACGCGCGGGAGACCAAAAACCCGGTTTCCTCGTTAATTCATCGCTGTCCAACCCAAGATTCTAAGCAGAAACTGGGTGGTTTGCGTAAGTCCTAGTCTAGTGGATGGACGCGGCTCGACGGTGTAAGGTTCGTAGGCGTAAGCCGGGGCGTAGCCATCGCGCTCTCCATCGCGGATATTACCTACGCCTTTGGGATGAAAGCCCGCACATCAAGGCTCCCTTGCAGCGAACGACGATCGACCGGAGGCGCTAAATGCCAGGGATTCTATATCTGGCGACGGCAGCAGCAAGTGGCAGACTCCGACAACGGATAAGTATTGGTAATCGATGCAGTGGGATTTTGCTGCCGAGGGCGATCGTTCTCCCTACAGGCGATCGGTAAATAAGCCAATTGGCTTAGACTCTTAAGACATATTGCTGATGCGCTGCCTTCTATAAAAAAGATAGCATTTTTGTATGATCCCCGAAATAATACCGAGCCAGCAAGTATAAAAAAAATATACCAAATGTATCGGCGGGTGGGAAAATAGGGTACAGCTAATACTTTCAGACGAGGAAAATAGATGTCCAACAGCATAGATCAACTTGCAGAAGGTGGCAGGGGGATCAAACTCATGTGGCAGATTGCAGACGAGATCAGTTACACCCGGACTCTCGACGATCGAAACTGTTTGTGGCTGAGCAAAAGTTACGAAGTAGAAGGTTGCAATCGCTCCCAAAATATAAAAAAAGCTAGCGTTTTAGATGGGTTAATGAATTTATTAAACACCTGGGATTGGCAGACTGAAACAGAGCAGGAAGAAGAGCTGCATGAAACTTTTATTCAACATATTAGCCTGCAAGTCAACACAGATGTCAATGCTTTAACTCAAGTTTTGTTGTGGTTTGAACAGTTGAAAGATATATCGCTCCCCAATGAAGTTTGGTGGAAGATTCAGTTGGGGTTGGCTGAAGGTTTCACTAATGCAGTTCGCCACGCTCACAAAAATCTGCCAGTAGAAACTCCTGTGCAACTCGAAATTACGGTGTTTAATGGACGGTTGGAACTCAAAGTTTGGGATTGCGGGCCGTGTTTTGATTTTGATGCTAAGCTGAAGGAAATTATTGCAGCAGATAGAAATAACGGCTTGGATTTAGAGGTTTTGAACGAGGCTTACTTGATGCCTAGCAGACAGAAAACTTTGGAACCGTCTCTCTTTCTAATTGCTGGGTAGCTTTGGGGTGATGGACAATGGGAGCATCTCAATGAAAGCAGGCCTCCGCTAGAAATTGGAGTTTTGAGGCAGGAGTTTTGAGGCAGGAGGCAGGAGGGAAGAGGGAAGAGGAAGAAGGAAGGAGCCAGAAGAAGTGTTTTTACAAATATGAGATGCTTCCTGGACAATTAACAGACTGGCACGGTAAAAAATGTGTTAGTAGGCTAAAAACGGTGTTAGGGGGAAAATTTACGGGTTTTGTCTCCGCGTGGGTGAGGGGTTTTGAATACTGCCCACCTGCTGCGGCTTGGGTTAAGAGCTATGGTATTGGGTGATTCTATAGCGGTTCGATAGAAACGGGTGCATCTGTCGAATTAAATATTATAATTAAATATTAAAAACTCAACATTAAAGGTTAAAAATTATTCACACTAATTTTTGATATTTTAATTTATCATAGTATCTGGTCGCTCACCAATTACTAATGATTTCCAAAGAAACTTTATTTGTTCTGTCTCTATTTCCCTACTTGGGATTTCTCTGGTTTTTGACTCGATCGGGAAAAACACCCCGTTTAGCTCTGATGGGATTTTACGGGACTCTCGTTTTTGTAGCGGTGACGATTCCCGCCGCAATTTACGCAAAAGTTGCCTACAACGAGTCACTAGCAAATGTAGATTGGCTGCACGGTTCTGCGGAACTATTCTTGACACTTGCCAATATTTTATTAGTTTTAGGCTTTAGAGAAGCGGTGATTAAAGCCAAAGCATCCTCACAAGAATAAACTTGAGAGGGTAGTCGGGATTAATGCGAGACTTTCATTTGACTAGCGTCTGTTTAGGATCGCGAATTAAATAACTTACAATTTTAATTGTTATTGTGGGATGGGCGTCCCGCCCGTCCACTCATGACGGGCTATAAGAGCCCATCCCACTTTCAAGAGTGGAAGTTATTTAATTCTCATTCCTTAGTTGGGCGAGATAATTGACATACTGGTGAAGGCGATCGGTTTCAGTGTCAAGTAAACGACTAGCCCAAGAATGTACATTAAGTTGCGATCGCATTTCTCGAAATACCGCAGCATCCCCGCGATTTTCTAGAGGAAAAACCCAAGCATCAAATCCAGCCGACTTGAGCCGGCTAACAGTTCCCTCGCCATCTTGCACCCACAATTGAGGGCTAATGCGAAGGGGTTGACAGGAATATTCGCCGACAACCATTCCCCCCACAGAAACGCTAGCATCTTCTCCACGATTGGAAAGTTCTTGCAAAATAGCTTTGAGGGAATTGAGTTTTTTCCCGTCTTGTACTTGCTGCGGTGTCAGCTTGACAATCACCATTTCTAAAACTTCGACAGGTTTTGTCGATCGTACAACGTTGACTGGTTCCGCCGGCCAATGGTTATTTATTTCCGGTTGGGCCCTCTCGATTTCCTCTTCAACCTGTACTGTTTCCACCGGCTTTGCAGTGTCTACAATTATCTGAATTTCCTCTCCATCTTTCTCGATTTTTCCACTAATCAGTAAGATAGCATTCTCTACAATGTAAGGTTTCACTTGTTCGTAAGACTTGGGGAACACCACAGCTTTTATTTGAGCAGTCAAATCTTCTAATTGCAAAATTGCCATCGCATCGCCTTTTTTTGTCACTACCATTTTGATAGCGCTGAGCATGACAATAACTGATACTTTCCCCTTTTTATCTGCTAACTCTTCGAGAGTCACCACATCGGGGTCTGGGTTTACTTGCATGAGAAACTTTAGGGGATGTTCTGACACATAAAAGCCAAGCAGTTCTTTTTCTAAACGCAATTTTTCTTGGTTGTCATAATCTTTTATTAATTTAGATTTTGGCGCGGACTCATAGGTATTGACTGACTTGCCAAAGCTATTCCCACCTAACAAGTCAAAAAGATTACCTTGGCCGCTTTCTCGGTCTCTTTTGCGCTCTTGCGCCCATTTAATTACCCCTTCGAGGTCGTGTACTAATTGATTGCGGTTGTGTTCAATTTTATCAAAAGCACCGCATTGAATTAATGCTTCTAAAGCGCGGCGGTTGACAGAATGGAGATTTACGCGATCGCACAAATCAGCCAGCGATTTAAACTTACCCCCTTCCTGCCGCGCCGCCAAAATATTTTCAATTGCCGCTTCTCCCACATTTTTAACCGCCGAAATTCCAAACAAAATTTTATCTTTTGCAGAGCCAGTCATCTGTTTCGGCATCGGTGTAAAAGTAAGTTCCGAGCTATTAACATCGGGCGGCTCAACCTCAATACCCAGCTTGAGACAATTGGCAATATATTTCTGTACTTTATCCTGATCGCCCCTGTTAGCCGTCAGCAGTGCAGCCATGTATTCTAGAGGATAATTCGCCTTTAAATAGGCAGTTTGATAAGTGATATAGGCATAGGCCATTGAATGGGATTTATTAAAACAGTTAGATGCCACCAAACTATTTTCTAGGATAAAGTTATGTTCTCGTTCAACGCCTATGTCATAGACCTCTTGAGTTCCTAGTGATTTTCGACTAATAATTTTAACCATGTTTGTAACTCCTGAGAATAGCCTCTATTTTAGTTTTCTTTCGTTGCAATCCCAAGCTGGGATATTGATACACAAAATCATAGAATGCTTGTATATTTTTTCGACTAAAGATTCTCCAATAATAAACTTTTTTTAATTGATGCTCTTGTACAGAACCCATCCCTAGGTGCATTGCTAGTTCGCGGGCAAATTCAAAGGAACCAACAATGCAGACTAAACCGCCACTTCTACCTTTGTTTGCATAAGCACAACCGTCACCATCAAAATAGCCTAACACATAAGACCCTAAATATTTTAAGTTAGGGAAATAGGTAACTTCCGAAAAAGTTCTTCCTGTTATGATGCCGTAGCTCTGTAAAGAGCTTGCCAGCTTTTCAGAAGAAAAATTTATTCGGTAGTGAGGAGCATAATTTTGAGGCTGAATAACTCTAATTTCACCAGAGTATTGTAGCTCTATGCTGAGCATTTCTGTAAGTTCTTTGTCAATAGATTCAAAAGCTACATAATTAGTTTGAGTAACGCAGCCATCAGCAGCTATCAATCCTAATAAATAAGCTTTAGCTTGAGAGTCAATTACATCAAAATAGCTCTCATTTAAAGTATAGCGGTTTCGCCGCTTAGTATTAATGTCGGCTTCTTTTAAAACCCTTGAAACTGCTCTTTCACTCACACCAAGGTAGTTAGGAATGTCTCGACACTCCATGCCCTGATTAAAAGCAGAAATGATTTGTTCCTTGTGTTCCGATTTTAGCTGCCTATAGTCGAGATACATTTTATATATCTGAGCTAGAGTTGATTTGTTTTAAGTCTAATCCTTGTTCAAAGATTTCGTCAATGGGCAGCATTTGACCGCCAACAGTCATAAACTTGTGATCTTTTGTGGCGCGAATTATCGAGCCATCTTCCAGGCAATACTCAAAGACCTCCTGCTGCCCCCGGCGATGCCACTGTGCAATTGACTGTGTATAAATATAACCGTTGCTATCCACACTATAAAC
This sequence comes from Microcoleus sp. D3_18_C2, assembly GCF_036702395.1. Classification (NCBI taxonomy): domain Bacteria; kingdom Bacillati; phylum Cyanobacteriota; class Cyanophyceae; order Oscillatoriales; family Microcoleaceae; genus Microcoleus; species Microcoleus sp. D3_18_C2. The sequence goes on from NZ_JAUBTG010000035.1 coordinate 23,761, forward strand.
AGTACATTCAATTTTTTCCTCAACAATTTTGCCAATAGCCATGGGCCCATATTCCACCGTCAATATCTTCGTGTCATAGCTCAAACAATATTCCGCGAATTGTAGCATCTGGGCGAACAACTTTTCAGCAATTCTTTGACTTACTCCATTCTTAGTTGCCCCATCGATAAATGTTTCTTTTTGCTTCTGCATTTCATCAGCTTTCTTCTTACCCATTGCGCGCCGCAGCAAGTCAGCTTGACCCAAAGAATAGCCCGCCAAATCTTGAGCCATCCGCATAATTTGCTCTTGAAAGCAAAGCGTTCCGTAAGTCTCTTTTAAAATCGGTTCTAATAGCGGATGATCGTACTCAACGGTTTTACCGTGCTTGCAGTCAATAAACTGAGGAATCAAACCTGCATCCAGCGGCCCAGGTCGGTAAAGTGCCAAAATAGAAGAAATATCATCAAGACAGGAAGGTTTGAGTTTTTTCACTACATCCAGCATTCCAGAGGATTCTAACTGAAAAATACCTTCTAAATCTCCTCTTTCTAAAAGTCTATAGGTTTTATCTACATCATCTGGTAACTTTTTGATTCTGCCAAAAGTCTCTTGAGCTCTGCGCTCAATATCAGAAGGTAGCATTTCTGGATCGACAATTAGATTTTGGGTTTGTTTAATATAATCAACAGTTTTCTGGAGCGTTGTTAAATTTTTTAAGCCCAAAAAGTCCATTTTCAGCAGCCCCAAAAATTCCAAATCTTCCATGAAATATTGGGTAATCACAGCACCCTCATTATTTTTTTGCAGCGGTACAAGTTCATCCAATGGCTCTGAAGAAATTACCACACCTGCTGCGTGAACGCCATAGGTTTTGTTGGTTCCTTCAATGCGAATTGCCATGTCAATCCACTGACGGACTGGGACTTCAGTACCAGTTTCTGCATTTATGCAAATTGTATTTTCATAGTTGTCTTTAAATTCCTGTGCAGGTGTGTCATTGGAAATCATCACTTTAAGTTTTTCCGGTTTTCCCCTGGACACGGGAATTAATTTAGCCATTTCGTCGGCTTTTTTGTAAGGAATACCTAACACTCTGGCAACATCTTTCAAGACAGCTTTTGATGTCATTCTGTTGAAAGTAATAATTTGCGCTACGCGCTCGCTACCATATTTTTCCGTAACGTATTTAATCATGTCGTCCCGCCTTTCTATGCAGAAATCGCTATCAATGTCTGGCATAGATTTCCGTTCGGGATTGAGAAATCGCTCGAATAGTAGTCCGTGGTGTACGGGGTCTATATTGGTGATTTTGAGGACGTAGGCAACTAGAGAACCTGCGGCAGAACCGCGTCCTGGCCCTACTGGAATATCGTTGTCTCTAGCATATTTTATGTAGTCCCAAACTACTAAAAAGTATTCCGAAAATCCCATCTGCTGAAGCATTTTCAGTTCGTATTCTAGTCTTTGTTTGTAGACTGGGGGGATTTCATTTCTGGTGCGGGCTTTGAGGCGTTCTAAGAGTCCCAGCCAGGATATTTCTTCTACATAAGTATCGGCTGTATGTTCGGGGGGAATTGGAATTGTGGGAATTCGAGCTTCTCCTGTGAGCTCGTATCTCGATACTTTATTTGCGACTTCTAGGGTATTTGCGATCGCCTCTTTGATTGTTTCATCATCCAAATGGTCTCGAAACAGTTGCGCCATCTCCTCTGCGGACTTAAGGTATTCAGTACCGCTGTAGCGCATCCGCTTGTCTTCTTCAATCAGTTTGTTGGTGTTAATGCACAGCAAAGCATCGTGTGCTTCTACGTCGTTGCAGGAAATATAGTGAGAATCATTGGTGGCAATTATTTTAATTTTGAGTTCGCGGGCAATTTTGACGATTTCAACATTAACAATCCGGTCTTCCGGGGAACCGTGGTCTTGAATTTCTATATAGTAATCTTCTCCAAATACTTCTTTATACCATGTGGCTACTTCACGGGCAGTATCTAGCTTGTTTTGCAGAATCATTTGGGGAACTTCGCCGCCCAAACAAGCACTGGTAACAATTAAACCTTCGGAGTATTGTTTTAGCAGTTCCTTGTTGATGCAGGGGCGGGCAAAAATACCTCTTTCTGGCATTCCCTTTAAGTGGGAAATTGTGGTTAGTTTGACTAGGTTTTTATAACCTTGGGTATTTTTAGCTAAAACAACTTGATGGTATTTTCTTCTACCTCGAACTTTTACTTCAATGTCGCCGTTGACGACGTACATTTCATTGCCAATAATCGGCTTGATATTTTTATTTCGGCAAACTTTGATGAGCTCGATCGCCCCGTACATCACCCCGTGATCTGTAAGGGCGATCGCGGGCATCCCCAATTCCACCGCCCGTTCTGCGAGCTGCTGTAGCTGAGACGCCCCATCTAGTAAGCTATAATCGCTGTGAATGTGCAAACCAACGAAGGACATAGCGATTTTGGATTTTAGATTTTAGATTTTAGATTGTACACCATCCGGATAGAGAAAGATCAATTGACACTCCCCGGTCTGAAGACACGGGGATTCTTAAGGACAAACTTTGGGGGATGAACCCACCCAAAGTTTGATTCTTAAAGGGTTTGTCAGCAACCCACTACCCACTCGCTCAACAATTGAGTCTATGGCTACATTTGATTTTCGGATGATATTGGCAGCACCATTTACATCTGCATTCAGTATTAATCCGCTCGCCGAACGGTACAAACCTCTTTTGATTCTTTTACCTGATGGTTGCCAATTGTCAGGTTTTTCACCAACTTTAACTGGCAGAAAATCTCGGTCTAAGAAGCTGGCTTTTGAAGTGTAAGATTCATCCTGTTCTACAAATCTCCATCCTAGAGAATCGCATTCTTGTTGTAATCTTTCTTTGACTTTAGCTGTCGGTATTTGGACAAAGTTCTGATTGGTTTTTCCTCCCATATTGACCTCTTGCTTCTGTCCTTTATTCCAACCAAAGGCTATGACATTAATTTGGTAACTTTCGCAATAATCTATGATAGTTCTGACAGCTTTATTAACCGCATCTCTCATTCTTCTGGCGCGATTTTCCGATAACTGTTGCAGTTTTTTTGACGAGAATCCTTGAGGTAGCTTATGTCGGGAATGTTCTGATTGAACTCTGGCTTTTTGTTTGTTAAACTCTTGGTTCCAAGATTTCAGCTTATGACCATCAATAATAAATGGCTTACCATTGCTAGAAACACAAGTTAGCCAGTTGTTGATACCATGATCTATGCCCAGAATCCCTGTTACTTCGAGACTACAGCTAGGAGCTTGCTTGGTAAGAGATTCATGGACGTATTCAATCCAGACCTTACCATTTCTAGGGATTAACCTGAGTTCTTTAATCTGGCAACCCTTAAGCCTTTCTGGTAGTGGAATCCAGAGAGCATCTGTCCCGAAGTGTTCTTTCCCTTGCTTTCCTAGAGGGAGTCTTACCCTATTGCCGACTATTTTTAAGGCTTGTCCCGGATAGGAAACTTGGTACATACCGCCTTTGGTTCTGTACTTAGGCAATCTGGGTTTTTGATTGATTTCCCCTTTTTTGACTAACCTTTCTAAGGCTCGGAAAGAGCTGAAAGATTCAGCAACAGATTTAAGGGATTGTTGCGCGACTTGCGAGTAAAGTAAGCTGTAATTCTCGTTAGTTTTAGCAATCCTGTACAAGTCGGGATATTTAACCGCACTTTTGTCTTTAAAGTATCGTTGCCGACTTTCGTAAGTCCCGACATTAAACAGATTGTTTGACCATCTCAGCAGTTGCTCTACAATGGATTTGTCGAATCCCTTTAAATGCCAGATATCTTTTTGTACTGCATACATTTGACTTTCACCTCCCTTGATTAATTTTACTGCATTTGGTAGTTGGGAAATTGGTAGGCAGGATAAATCCTGCGATGCCCTTTCATCCCTGGACTAAAGTCACAGGGTTTTCAGGGAGTTTTTTATAAAAAAATTTGGGACTCAATCGTTGTTCTCTCGTAGGGTGGGTATCGATTGCATTACTAAATAGCGATCGCACTGTTACAAACTTGCTTGTTTCAAATAACGATCCAAGTCTTTAACCCGTTCTTGTGTCACCCTCGCTCTGCAATAACCGTAGGTAGAAGCAGCCAAAGTTCCACCTTCAAACTGCCCCATTTCATAATTGCAAGATTCATCTCTAAACTTGAGCCAACTACGCTGTGCTACTATCAATCTTTGCTTTTGTTTGCTGTTGAGTTTCGGCTGAAGTTGCTGATATACTTGATTGAGTTTTCTGTCTGCTGCCTGAAACTCTTGACTGGAACACGCATTCTGCTCCTGTGTAGTTTGAGGACTTTTGCAGTTAGGCTGTTGGGCAAGTTGCCAGGAAGTGTTGCTGGCTTTGCTGGGAAGCAAAAATCCGGCTGTCAACAACAGCGAACTCGCGGCTAATTTGACCCAAATAGTGATTTTTTTCAAAATATTTACCTCTTTTTCAATCTTTAATTTTTTCTGGTTGAGCCGATCGCCAAATCCACCAAGCCGCCGCCCACAAAGTAAAATTGCCGAATAGAGTCATCGCCGCTTGCAGGGTAACAATCCATTCTAGGGCTGGGGAGTTGTCAAAATAGTGCCATGTACAGGCACACATAGCGCTGACGAGAGCGGGCAGCATTCCGGCGGAAAGGGCCCACCAAGCTCGGTTTTGAGTGACTTCGCCGTAAGTCCAAATTAACCAGATGGCGGCAATCCACTCGACGACGCTAGAGACGTGAATAATCCAGGTGGGAATTGACAAAGCGTGCATTTTTTGTATGGTGAACGAAGATGAAAGATTTATCGATCGGGACTTAGGCAACTGTCATATAAAGTATGATGAGTCAGTCGATTTTAGATTTTAGATTTTAGATTTTAGATTTACTCCACAGATGAATCTTGGAGCTTGAGCTTTAGTCTAAAATTTTAGGAGCATCCACGACTTAAGTCGGGACTTGTACCTGTTTTTGGGCCCGTCATACAATTTTAGATTAGCGATTCGAGATTTTATTAGATTTGCGATTTGAGCTGACTGATGACGTAAAGCCTTGAAGTTTGCTGACAGTAACATTTTTTTGGGTATTAGTATTATCAAATTTCAAATCTCAAAAAAATCTAAAATCCAAAATCTAAAATCTAAAATAGTTACATTCCCCATTACCAACAAAGAAAAGAGTAGAAATGCGAGCAATTTTGTGCGGCTATTACGGTAAAGGCAACGGCGGCGACGAGGCGCTGTTGGCATCGCTACTGCAAATGTTACCTGATGGCGTGACGCCGATCGTCCTGTCTGGCAATCCTGTCGAGACAAATCAGCGGTACGGGGTAGCTGCGCGCGATCGCATGAATGCGTTCCAAGTTCTAGAAGCACTCCGCACCTCCGACGCGCTAATTTGGGGCGGCGGTAGTTTAATCCAAGACGCTACTAGCATTGTGAGTCCTTTCTATTATGGTAGTTTGATGGGATTAGCGCAGCAGATGGGCTTAAAAACTGTTGCTTGGGCCCAGGGAATTGGGCCTTTGAAGCGCGAAATCACTCGCAAGTTATCTCAGCGCTGTTTTGCCGGATGCACCGCCGTCAGCGTGCGGGATAAAGGTTCAGCTACTTTACTCGCAGATTGGCAAATTCCCTTTACTTTAGCGCCCGATCCCGTGTGGGCTTTGGAGAATTCTCCCGTGTCGGGTTTGTGGGATTTACCTGCGCCCAGAGTTGCTGTTTGTTTGCGTTCTCACTCTACACTAACTCCCGCCCGTTTGTCAATCTTAACTCAAGCTTTAGTTGACTTTCAAAAAGCAACTCGCACCTTAATTTTGCTGCTGCCTTTTCAAGCGTCTCACGACTTAGAAATTGCCAAACATTTGCACGAAGCGCTGCCCAAAAGGAGCCGCATCCTCAGTTTAGACGATCCGAGAAAGTTGAAAGGAGTGTTCCGGGGAGTCGAAATGGCGATCGGGATGCGCTACCACAGTTTAATTATGGCAGCATCCGAAGAATGCCGCTGTTTTGCCCTCAGCTACGATCCCAAAGTCAGTCAATTGATGGATGAGTTAGAAATGCCGGGATACTTATTATCAGAATTGCCAGAAGATCCTTATTTAATCAGCAAAACCTGGATCGAACACTATGCTAACGGCGACGCCTTATCGCCAGACAGGATAAAATTTATAGTAGAGCGATCGCTCTTTCATCGCGAAGTATTGCGAGCCGCGCTCCAGTAATCTCATTGAGAGGTGAAATACAATGACAGTCAGTACAGCCGACTTAAAAATTACCTGGGAAAAATTGCCAGACGACTTCATTTTAGACGAGGAACCTGTGGAAAATATCGACCAGCCATTCCTCGCTGCTGCCTTGCGCGAAATCCTAGAAATCGCAGGGCTAATTTTAACAGGAATATTAGTTGCCCCAAACATGGGAATTTGCGCTACATTAAACGGCAAGCTAGTTATTAAAGCTCCAGATTGGTTTTATGCCCGCAACGTCCAGCCGCTTTCTAGTCAAGAAATTCGCCGCAGTTACACTCCCAACTTAGAAGGGGAAGTCCCGGCGATCGTGATGGAATTTTTGTCAGCTAGTCCCAACGATGAATATTCTAGTAAACAAACTTATCCCCCCGGCAAATGGTATTTTTACGAGCAAATATTGCGCGTTCCAGTCTATGCACTTTTTGAACCAGCCGCCGGAGTGTTAGAAGTCTACCATTTGGATTCATCAGTAAAGTATGAAGTACAACCACCCGATGCTTTCGGCCGTTATTGGATTTCAGGAGTTGGGTTATTTCTGGGTGTTTGGCAGGGAACAAAAGCCGAAAGAACGGGATATTGGTTGCGGTGGTGGGATGATAGCGGAGAGATGTTATTGTGGGGAGTAGAGATGGTAGAAAGGGAACGGCAGGAAAAAGCAAATGTTCAACAGCAAGCCGATCGACTAGCCGCCCAATTAAGAGCAGCAGGCATTGAACCAGAAGCCTAATGCAATAATGAGCAATTAAACTTTTCCGCGGAAAAATTTTAATTGCTCATTAATTAAAAAGTATTGAACAACATCGCAAACATCAATATTTATCGGCGTTAATCAGCCTTCATCAGCGGTTAAAAATTACATTCAGGAGACAGCAAAATTGGCAAGAGTAAGAGTGCGGGAACACGTCAATCCCCTATCAATTAGATATCAAGCATCTGCAAGTCCCCCGGATTGGACTAAAATCTATGCGGACTTAAATTTACCGCTGCATTTAGATATCGGCTGCGGCAGAGGACGGTTTTTGTGGCACATGGCGCAAGTACAAACTGACTGGAATTTTCTAGGATTAGAAATTCGGGAACCTCTGGTAGAAGAGGCGAATCTTTGGCGGGACGAAAAAGCCTTGACAAATTTGCACTATTTGTTTTGCAATGCGAATAGTTCCCTGAAGCCGATTTTAGAAACTTTACCCGCAGGTACTTTGCAGCGAGTTAGCATTCAGTTTCCCGATCCCTGGTTCAAGAAAAAGCACCACAAACGGCGGGTGGTACAGCAGGAATTAGTCAACGAATTGGCAATTTATCTGGCAATTGGCGGTGAAGTTTTTATCCAGTCAGATATTGAGGAAGTAGAAAGCGAAATGTGCGATCGCTTTTCATCTCACCCCAGTTTTAAACGTCAAAATGGGGGCGAATGGTTAGCAGAAAATCCCCTGCCTGTTCCTACTGAAAGAGAAATTGCTACTCTGAAACGGGGCGAACCAGTTTATCGAGCACTGTATCAAAAATAATGCTCGCTTTTCCCAACTCACCTTTGTCATAAATGTTATAACTTACATCTTGCACATTGGTTAGGAACAGGCAAGATGCCTGTTCCACAAAACTTAATTTTCTTGTGGAACTTTATTTAGGAACAGGCAAGATGCCTGTTCCACAAAACTTAATTTTCTTGTGGAACGGGCATCTTGCACCTTTGTTAGGAACAGGCAAGATGCCTGTTCCACAAAACTTAATTTTCTTGTGGAACTTTATTTAGGAACAGGCAAGATGCCTGTTCCACAAAACTTAATTTTCTTGTGGAACGGGCATCTTGCCCGTTAATAAAAAAATTATTTCTAGCTTAAACCCAAGATGGCAGCCACATCCTAATTTTCCATTCCATTTGCGACAAAGGCAGTCCCAAATAGATAGGCATCCAGAAAATAAAAGCACCCAAAACCAGAAAAATAATTGTTACCCCCATCCCTCGGAGTCGAGTTTGAGGGCTGTGCAGCCACCTGTCAACCCACCAAGCAAGTGCTAAGGCTGAAAACACAGAACAGCCCATATAATGGTACAAAAATATGCAGCGAGTCACCTTCACCCAAGGCAGCAAATTAGCGGCCCAATTAACTATTAAATATAACCCCAGCCACATTTCAGCAGTCGGCGGAAACAAAATCGGCCGCTGCTGTTCTATCGTGTCAACAGAAGCCTCGCTGCGCGTTTGCAGCCACACCAAAATCCGGTGAACTAAAAGTCCTATTACTAGCACTAAAGCTAAGGTTGACAGCCACCAAAGGAAGGGATTTCCCATTGCGTGAACGTCAAAAATTACCTCAGTTGCACCTTCAGGTAAAGGCGGCAAAACCGGATCTGGTTGGGCATTGTTGCTAGCTTTTTTGAAGAAGTAAACTATCGGGCGCAGCATCAACGGCCAACCGTACCACGCGGAACAGTAAGGATGTACATCTGGGCCGCTTTTAATCCGCTGGTGATAAGTCAAAATTTCCGTTTGCATCTGCCAGAAATTGGGAGTTGGATTAAAGTGCAGGTGAGGAATCCAGGATATGCTATAAACTAAAATAGGAATAATAGCTAGACTAAACCATACTTCTATAAAACTGAGTTGAGTCAGTTTTTGTACGGGACTTTCGGGAGGAATTAGAGCCGAATTAACCTCGCGAACCTGTTCTTCATCTTCTTTGTTTCCCTGAATAAAACGAACTGCCCAAGCGCACAGCAACATCAGATAAGTACCGAAAAGAAACCACAATCCGTTCCATTTGATAGCCGCAGATGCGCCGAAACCTATCCCGGCTAGCACCAGCCAAAACCAGCGCTTCTTACCTTCAGCTTCTACTGATTTTAAAATAAATAACTGGCCTAATATTCCAAACAAAACTAGATAAATGTTGTTCAGCGCGTAGCGAGATTCAACTAAAAACAAACCGTCGCAGGCGATAAATAAAGCAGCCAGAAAAGCAAAGGTGCGGCGCCCAACGAGCTGATAAGCTAGGGCTCCGACAACTAGGGGAATAAAGGAACCTGTGAGAGCATTCAGCCAGCGGTAATCCCAAGGAGAAAGCAGGGAGCCAGCCATACTGTTGACGGCGGTTTTGCCGAAGGGAAGGTGAGTGCCGATCCAAATGCCGATCGCAATTATGTACTGGCTCAGAGGCGGGTGAGCGTTGAAAAAAGGAGTTTTTGTGAGATAATTGTTGGCAAATTTAGCGTAATAAACCTCGTCAAATACTAAGGTGTTAAATCGCTCTAGTTCCCAAAAGCGGAGAGTTAAGGAAAATAGAAAAATGCCTAGCATTGCTAGGGAAAAAATAACATTCGATTTGTTAAATTGTGTTTTCTTGATTTTCATAAAACAGCAGCAAATAATAGATCCTAAATTTGAGGGCGATCGCTAATTTAAAATTCCTGAATATAGAGTAACCTAAAATAGGACTTGTGCAGAAACCGAATTTTTGATGAGAAACCGGGTTTTTTGGAAACACCCGGCTTCTAATAATGCTTGGAGAGTGCAGCGAGAAGCAGTAACGACTATTGTTTCACCAAATGCTCCCGATCTAATTGGCCAGCCGGAAGGAAAAGCGCGGATCACAAGGTGCGATAGATTATGATAGCAGCTAATCATGTCTTTTTTTGAGCGAGTGCTTATGAATCCCATACTTTCGATTTGGGGGCGTTGGGGGTTAGCTGTAGGTGCGACTATCTTGATGGGATCTGCCGCCGCGCCAAATCCCCAGACATTTGAAAGTTTTGCTGATTTTTGTAGCAACAAAGAGAATTTGACCCCTGAAGCCAGACATACGGTGGAGGTGTTGCTATCAAAAGCAAAAACACAAGAGTGCGATCGCGCTCAAAAAACACTGACTAATCTCACAGAACTTTCCCTGATTCGCAATCAAATAGTCGATATCAAACCATTATCAAAATTCACCAATCTGAGAAAGCTCAACCTCAGTAGAAATCAAATAACAGATGTGCAACCCTTATCGGGACTAACAAATCTGAGATCTCTCGTCCTCAATTTCAATCAAATCTCAGACGTGAAACCATTATCGGGACTGACTAATCTGACGGATCTTTTCCTCGAAGCCAATCAAATCGTCGATGTAAAACCTTTAGCTGGATTGACTAATCTAACAGGGCTGTCCCTCGCATCTAATCAAATTGTAGATGTGACACCTTTATCGAGAATGACTGAGTTAAACTTTCTTTATTTGAGTGACAATAAAATCGCCGATGTGAAACCATTATCGGGATTGACAAATCTGATATTGCTTTTCATCGAATCCAATCAAATCGCAGATATCAAACCTTTAGCGGGATTGACAAATCTGACCGCCCTACACATCAGTAGAAATCAAATCGCAGATGCCCAACCTTTAGCGGGATTGGTATATCTGACCACCCTCGATGTCAGTAGAAATCAAATCCCGGATGGGGAAGCCGATCGATTAATTGAGAAAAACAAACAACGATTAAATCAAAAAACAGATGAAGCCGAGCGCTTGATTCAAGAAGCTAGGCGATTATTCGCTCAAGAAACAGCAGCATCTTACCAGGAGGCATTGCAAAAGTTTGAGGCAGCGCGTTCGCTTTATCAAATGCTTATAAATCGGGAGAAGGAAGCTTACACACTGCATCAAATGGGCTTCATTACTAATAGATTAGGAGACAGACAGCAAGCCCTGAACTACTACAAGCAAGCCCTTTCTTGGAATCGGACTTTAGCCGATCGCCCTAAACAAGCCGTCATCCTCAACAATATCGGCGCCGTCTACTATGCTTTGGGAGAGAAACAGCAAGCCATCGACTACTATAACCAAGTCCTTTCCCTAATTCGGGAAATGGGCGATCGCCCTGAAGCAAGTATCAACCTCAGCAACATCTCGAACCTACCCGCAAACAGCGACACATCTTTGGGCGATCGCACTGCGGAAGCCACCACACTCAACAACATCGGCTTAGCCTACAACGATTTGGGAGAAAAACAGAAAGCAAAAGAGTATTTCAACCAAGCCCTTCCCTTATTCCGCGCTATGGGCGATCGGGCTAAGGAAGCCACTATCCTCAACAATACTGGCTTAGTCTATTCAGATTTGGGAGAAAAACAAACAGCCCTCGACTACTACAAACAAGCCCTCGATTTGAGACAAAAAGCGAGAGATCCGCGTGGAGAAGCCCACACCCTCAACAATGCAGGTAATACTTACTCAGAATTGGGAAAACAGCAGAAAGCAGAAGAATATTTCAACCAAGCCCTGCCACTGTTTCGCGCTGTGGGCGATCGTCCTGGGGAAGCCCTCACCCTCTACAATAGGGCTATTCTCAAAGGCGATCGAGGCAATTTAATCGCAGCCCTCACTGACATTGAAACCTCCATCAAAATCATCGAAAACCTCCGCACCAAAATTACCAACCACGAGCTCCGCATCTCATACTTTGCCACCGTACAACACTATTACCAGTTATACATTGACCTGTTAATGGAACTGCACAAAACCAATCCCAACTCTGGTTACGATCGCAAAGCCTTAGAAGCCAGCGAAAGTTCCCGTGCCCGCAGCCTTCTCGAACTTCTTCAAGAAGCAAACGCCGATATTCGCCAAGGTGTAGCCCCGGAATTATTGCAGCAAGAACGCAATTTACAACAGCAACTCGATGCCTTAGAAACACGCCGAATCGAAACTCTAAGCCGCCCCAATCATACCCCCGCAGAAAAAGTAGAATTAGACCAAAAACGGCAAACTTTACTAGGACAATATCAGGACATTCAAGCCCAAATCCGCTCCACCAGTCCCCGGTACGCCACCCTCACCCAACCGCAACCTCTAACGCTGGCACAGATTCAACAACAAATCCTCGATGACAATACCATTTTACTCCAGTATTCTTTAGGGAAACATCGTAGCTATCTCTGGGCTGTGACTAAAACCAGTATCACCAGTTATGAATTGCCCAAACAGGTTGACATCGAAAAAGTCGCCCGCAATTTCCGCAATGCTGTGACTAACCCGCGCTACCGAAACATTCCCGATCGAGTTGCTGAAGCTAACAACACGCTTAGTCAAATTATTTTACAGCCAGTAGCAGCACAACTCGCTCAAAAGCGCCTGCTGATTGTTGGCGATGGCATTCTCAATTACCTCCCCTTTGCCGCCCTCTCACTCCCCGGAAAATCCGGTGAAAATGGGAATTCGCCTTTAATTGTAGACCATGAAATTGTGCTGCTGCCTTCTGCTTCCACCTTGGGAATCTTAAGACAAAACTACAATGACAGACAACCCCCAACTCGGACTTTAGCAATGCTCGCCGATCCAGTTTTTAGCGGTGACGATGAACGAGTCAGAACCCAGTCTAATAGCGCCAATCCCCAAGCAATAGAATCAGTAAATCTCGGTTTAAGCCGCTCTAGCCGCGCCAATAACATACAGTTGAGCCGTTTACAATTCACTCGCCAAGAAGCTCAAATCATTCAAGCGTTAGTTCCGGCCAATTCTCGCACCGCATCTTTGGATTTTGAAGCCAGCCGCGCCGCAGCAACCAGTCAGAACTTAAGCCAATATAAAATCATTCATTTTGCCACTCACGGTTTAGCGAATAGCACTAACCCGGAACTATCGGGAATCATCTTGTCACTGGTAGATGAAAAGGGGAATCCCTTAAACGGATTTCTGCGACTTACTGATATTTTCAATCTCAAATTAGCAGCAGATTTAGTAGTGTTAAGTGCCTGTCAAACCGGATTAGGGCAGAACATTCAAGGCGAGGGCATGGTAGGATTGACACGGGGATTTATGTATGCAGGGGCTCAGCGAGTTGTGGTGAGTTTGTGGAATGTGGATGATGAAGGAACAGCTACATTAATGTCGAGTTTCTATCAGGGAATGCTGCAAAAAGGGTTAAGGCCAGCGGCAGCATTGAGGGCGGCACAACTGGAAATGTGGAAGCAGGAAGAGTGGCGTTCTCCTTATTATTGGGCGGCTTTTACTATTCAGGGGGAATGGCGATAAATTTTATGAAAAACAGCTAGGATATCAAGTCAGGTTAATAGTTGATAAATCTTATATGGTAATAGTCGAGCCAATTTTTGCGATGTGGCGGAATGCTTTTTGTGAGTTTTATTGTCCGCTGCTACTGCCATTCTCTCCATTGCCTCACAATATCTTCTAGTTCCCCAGCAAACGAATCAGTTGCATAAAGATCAAAGTTATTAATCATCTCGCTTTTTTCTAAGGGAGACTCAGCTTGAAATATAGATTCATCTAAGTTAAAAAGCGATAATTGGCGAGACTCGTCATCCGATGGATTCTGGTGTAGCGATGTTTGCTGGCTGACAAAATCGCCCATTCGTTCGCAACCCTTAGCAAAACGGCGCAAAGTAGTTGCGATCGCCTCAGAACTATTATCAATTCCTATCCATCTCCTCCCAAACTCCGAAGCCACACTCAAAGTCGTACCAGAACCAGCAAAGCAATCGAGCACTAAATCATCAGGATTTGATGAAGCTCGAATAATTCGACTAAGTAAATCGCGGTTTTTCTCAGTTGGATAACCTGTAATTTTAATATTCTGATTGTGAGCATCGCGAAACTCTAGCCAAATATCTTGTACGGGAATCCCGCTACTGCTATCCAAATATATCTTGCGACGGGGATTTCCTGTTGCAGACCAATATATTTCCCCTCTAGCATCCATTTCATCTAGTGTTTGAGGTGGAAATTGCCAATGCTTTCCCGGTGGCGGATTCATCCCTCGCCAAGACTTTCCAGTTTCGCCATTTCGCACTCCAGGCGCATGAATCGGAACCTTTTTATATCGCCGTCCAGTTTCCTTTTCAATGTATTCATATTCTTTGTTGGCGCGCTTATCTGTCCATTCTTCAACAGGACGATTCCAGACATAAGTATCTGATTTACTATAAAACAGGATAAAATCTGAAACATTGCCGTAAGTCTTTTTTGTGTAGTTCTTTGGATTACATTTTTTGCGAGTAATCCAATTTCTAAAATTGCGTTGACCAAAAATTTCATCCATAATCACCTTGATATAAAATGCCATTTTATCATCAAGATGGACATATATTGAGCCGTCATCAGCTAATAACTCTCTCAATAGTATCAACCTCTGACGAATAAATTCAATATAGCTGTTACCTGCTAATAAGTCAGAATAAGCATCAGTCTGAGATCGCGATTTAAATATAGTTTTCGTTGCAAAAGGCGGATCTATGTAAATTAATTTTACTTTACCTTGAACAGAGTTATCTTGAAGTAAATTTGCTAAAATGGGCAAGTTATCACCATAGTATATACGGTTTTCATCCAGCCCACTTGGCTGTTCATTGTTAGCCCACAATTTTACACATTTAGCTTTCTTAGTGCCTAAAACTTCACTAGCAGGCTGTTTTCCCGGATATAAAAAACACGCATCCAAGCTATTGTTTAATTTACTTTCATTAAGATTGGATGTAGCTTGATCTTTCGATTGTTTTTTTGAAATACCAGTAGCCATTCTCACTCCTATTTTTAATAACGCAGCCATTCCACTGTAATTCGGTCTGGAACCATACGCAGTGTCAATACCATAATCTGATCTGGCCAACTATTTTCAATATCTGCGTAGTCATCCCACATTGAACCGAGTAAAAGACCAGGCCCATCATTCAAAAAAATTACCTTAGTTCTTAAATTGTGATTTTGTGCGTAACTGAGGATTTCATCAGCACAGCTACGATAACCGCCTGTTCGATCGTCTTCTTGTGCACCACCTCTATCTGAATCATATCGTGCTAATCCTATTGCCAGCAATTCATTTTCATTAATATCGTAGATTGCAAAATCAACTGGGCGTTTCGGGTTGGAATAGTTTGCGAAGACATTTCCCATCAGGATATCTTTTCCGGCTCGCTCTGGCCCTCGGATTGCCAAGTATGGAAAATGTAAGCGGAATAAGGAAAAAAACCTTTCAGTTAGGTCGTATCCTTTGTTGCCACGACTTTTGTATTCCCACAACAAAGCGGACATTGCCTCGTCAGGAATAGGACGAGTCATGTATGCAGCTTGAACTTCTTGAACAGACCTAAAACGAGCTCCAAACTGATTGCAAATATCCGCTGTCTTTTTTTTCCTTCTGAGCATTTCAACTGGAATCTCAGGGCTAACATACTTGCGAAACACCCTGAGAAGTTGAACTCGCATCCATGTGCTAGGAACCTCAGAAATCTGTATAAATAGGCGCACTGATGATTCAGAAGTCCTGAGTAATTGCCCAAACATTACTAAAACTGGTTCGTAAAGTTGGCAAGCCTCTTGTAAGATATCTGGATAGTATTCTCCTGTCATCAAAGTTATCCAGTTGTGTCCATCTGCTTTGTATTCTACAAAAGAGTTGCGTCTTCCCGATATCATATTACTCACCCTTCATCTCACAATTAACTCCTTCATAAATTTCGCTTGAATTTGAAACTCGATCGCACGATCGAGCATCAAAACTAATCTAACATTATACCTAAAAAAAGCGGCTCCGCTTGCCGCAGAACCGCCGTCACAGAGGATGAAAAATCAAAACTTAACGCACAGCGCCCTGTACTGAAGGTGATTCAATTGTTTTCATGAAGTACAGCTTCAACAACTGCCAGCCGTTCGACAAGTACAAAGGCAATTTTTGGAAGAATTGCAAGAATTTCGGAGTATTAGAAGCAACAATTGCTGTCAACTGCTGATTGTTCTTGAGGCAAATATCCAGCCGTTCATAAAATTCTGGATTGTTCACGTCCAGCATGACGGGGAATACGCGGCCTGCTGTTTCGTTGGTCTTTTTGATGACTTCGATGTCGTATTCGCGAGCATCTAGACCGAGCGATCGATAAAAACCCGCACGCTGGATATCATTGAGATACATTGTCGCGAACACCGACAGCAAGAAGAAACGGCACCACAGCTTAGCGCGCCAATCGTTCAACATCTGAGGCTGAGCTCTCATCACCGCATCGAAGAAATCTCCGTGGCGGTTTTCATCCTGGCACCAATTTTCAAAGAATCGGAAAATCGGATAAATCTGGTCTTCAGGATGGGCTTTTAAGTGCTGGTAAATCGTGATGTAGCGCCAATAACCAATCTTTTCAGACAAGTAAGTCGCGTAGAAAATAAACTTCGGCTTAAAGAATGTGTAACTGCGGCTCTTTGTCAAGAAACCCAAATCCAGGGACAAATTAAAGTCGGACAGCGCTTTGTTGAGGAATCCGGCGTGCCGCGCTTCGTCGCGGGACATCAGGTTGAAACCCTCGGCGAGCACTGGATTTTTGTCTTTGAGCCTGCGTCCCAATTCTTTGTAAAGCAAGAACCCAGAAAACTCAGCGGTGCATGAACGTTCTAGAAACTCAATGAACAACTGGCGTTTTTCGCCGTCAATGTGATCCCAAGATTGAGCGAACTCCTCATCCCGCACGAAGTGGTTTTTGTTGTAGTCAACGCGGAACTCTTGGATAATTGCTTCTAGTTCGGCTTCGTTTACCGAGATGTCCATTTTGGCCATCTCGTCAAAATCTGTTGTGTAAAATCTCGGCGTGAGAATAGTTTCTTTGGCTGGGGCTTTCACTCCCGGCCGCAGTTCTTCAAAAGTGGGTTTTTTGAGGGAATCTACCATATGTTTATTGGATTTCTGCTTATAACTACTCGCTTGTTTCCATTGTCGGGTACTGCGGGCGATCGCGCTCGTGTATGTCCGGCCAGCGCTGGCGGCGCGCTTGCTTTGGCGCTCCGTGTGGAATCCAGGTCTAAGCTGCTGTAATTTCCACGCCCTCCAGTTTACCAAGCTCTCGCCCGCGAAAATATGTTGCTGGCGTTAAGAATTGCTACGCAAAATTACTCATGGGCATGGGCATGGGGCATGGGGCATGGGGCCTAGGGCATGGGGAATTGGGGAATTGGTAGTAAATAACCAATAACTTCGGACTATGCACAAATATCTGCTGGTGTCAAACTGTTCAAACACCAGATAGAAAGTACAAAATGGATAAAAGGACTCCAATTCTTAGAATAACCAGGCAGGACGGTCAGAAAATGAGCAATTTAGGTGTTAGTTACCTTTTATGGGCAGCTTGTTTTTTCGGCCCCTTCGGACTCCACCGCCTCTACAACGGCAAGATTGGTACGGGTTTGCTGTGGCTGTTTACCTTTGGTTTGTTTGGGTTTGGGCAATTGTTTGACTTGCTGCTGCTGCCGAACATGGTGGACGAACACAATGCCAGTCTCAGGGGCAAACTCGGCGTATCTCGCGAAGGTATACCGCTATATCCCAGCAACGGGGCGATCGCCGCGACATATCCCAAGCAAACTCCAGACCAGTTAGGGGTTAAACTCCTGAAGGCAGCTTATACCAAGAACGGAAGATTATCTGTCACCCAAGGGGTGATGGCAACCGGCGCTACTTTTGCCGAAGTGGAAGAGGCTTTCACGGCACTGCTCAAAACGGATTATGTGAGTATCGAGAACGATGCGGTAACTGGCGTCGTGATCTACCACTTTCACGAACTTTAGCTGCTGCGGGTGCGTGATCTAGGGGATTTTGTCTATTTTTCCAGAAGCTAATCGCTGACGCACCCTACTACTTGATATTGGTTGGTGAGCAGTTATTGCCGTTTTTTGAGTAAGCATTGCCGACAAAATCGGCTAGAATGTTTGTTTGTCTATATAAGCAGAAAGTATTTAGCGTCATGGCAGTCCCTAAGAAGAAAACCTCCAAATCCAAGAAGAATATGCGTAAGGCCACATGGAAGCGCAAAGCTGTAGTGGCAGCTCAGAAAGCTCTGTCTCTGGGCAAATCTGTTCTGACTGGACGTTCCAACAGCTTCGTGTATCCTGGCAATGAAGAAGAGGAGGAAGAATAGAAACGGAATACCGGGCATGGGGCGAACCCGATGCCCGATCGATCAATCCTTTTTTGCTGCTGGTAAAATCAGCATGGCATCGCCAAAGGAATAAAAGCGGTACTGATGCTCGATCGCTTCTCGGTACAAATCCAACAGCCGAGGCCTTCCAATCATCGCACTTATCATCATCATCAAAGTAGAGCGGGGCAAGTGAAAATTGGTAATCATCCCCTCTACAACCCGCCACTTGTAACCAGGGTAGATAAACAAATTAGTCTGGCCGCAAAAAGGTTGCAAGGAAAAATCGCCACTCGCGGCGGCGGCTCCCTCTAAAGCTCGCACTGCTGTTGTACCCACGGCAATGATCCGCCCGCCTCGGGCTTGAGTTTCCCGGATTTTCTCGACGGTGGCGGCGGGTACTTCCACCCATTCGCCGTGCATTTTGTGAGCCGTCACGTCTGCCACCTCCACCGGGCGAAACGTCCCTACTCCGACGTGTAAGGTGACAAAAGTTTTTTCGATTCCCCGCTGTTCCAAGCGGCTGAACAATTCTTCGGTGAAGTGCAGGCCTGCTGTGGGGGCCGCCACCGCCCCAAGCCGATCGGCATAAACAGTCTGGTACTGTTCCGCTGAAGCTTGGGAATTTTCGATGTAGGGCGGCAGGGGTATGTGGCCGTATTCGTCCAAAAACTTCACCAGATTCTCATCTGTGGGGATGTCAAACTCCAACAGCCGTCCCCCTGTGGCGTCGTCCCTCTCTATAACTGTTGCAGTCAATCGACGACGATCGGGTATCGTGGCATCGGGAAGGCAACAGCAAGGAGCTGTGGTCGAGTCCTCACAGGCAGGGGCGATGGGATCAAACTCAATTTTTGCTCCCAACTTTAAGCGTTTCCCCGGTTTAACCAAAGCCAGCCAACAGTTGTGCTGCCGTTCTTCCATCAACAATATCTCCACAGCCGGGCCGTTGGGTTTGTGCCCGTAGAGCCTCGCTGGCAGCACGCGGGTGTTGTTCAGTACCAGCAAGTCGCCCGGTTGCAGCAAATCGGGTAAATCCCTAAAAATCCGGTGTTGGTGGCTGCTGGGAGAATCTACAGCCAGCAAGCGAGAACTGTCCCTCGGCACTACGGGATTTTGGGCAATGCGCGAGGGCGGAAGTTCGTAGTCGTAGCCGTCCAAAGACCAGTCCATCTCTGTCATCAAGTGAATTCCTGTGCGATCGATCTGTCAACTGGGTAACAAATTGGGTAAAAACCCCCATGCAAAGTCGGGTGCTTTTCCCCTTGTGGTGGCGGGTATAGCCCGCGAGGATAGAGGTGTAGCATCAGCTTTGCTCATAAGGATCGTTATGGAATACCTCTACTACATCGCCAATACTAGCCTTACTCTGAGAGTCGTGGATTACCTACGCACGGCTCATCATCTTCCCTTGCAATTTATCACTGTTATTCACCAAATTGACGGCTGGGTGGTAAAGGTGAAAATGAGCCAATATTTAACTCCCGAAATGCACGGGGATTTTCGGGCTTTTATGAACGAACTCGGGATTCCTTACGATCCTGAAATTCGCTTGCAAATGGCGCTTTGGAGTTTGGAAACCGGACAGTCGCCACTGAGCGTGATGCGCCGCTACCAGGTGGCCGTGGTTTGTCACGGCAGCCCTGACCGTAAGGAAATTGAAGCGTTTCGCCAGCAGTTTGTCAAGGGTCTGGGATATTGCCCGGAAACTCTGGCCTAGATTGCTACGCATATACATTAACTGTGATGACAGAACAGGAGAGGGAGAGAAGGGGAAAGCGGGAGAAGATTTAACGCTTTTTTCAGCTCCGTTAAAGCTCAAGAGAGAAATGCGCGACAGCCTAGGCAAGTTAACAATTAAAAATTACCTAGTGGCATTGGTTTGAGATTTTACCCTCTGAATTTTAATTATATATTTTTAAATGCTAAAAGCCGATCGAATGTATTCTTGCAGGGTGAGTCGGTAGTTTCCTGCAAGGGAATATTGAGAACTGGCTGCTGTTAATGGTGGTAATATTTGCTTAGTGTTTTGTTGTGAAGGTTCGCACCTGACTAAGGCGACATCAAAGCGACAAGAATTATTTGCTAAATCTGGGTGAGTGCTTAAAAATATTTCGGCTGTTTGCCAAAGCTTGGCTTGTTTTCTGGTATTAACAGCCAGCATTCCACCAGCATCCCAATTTCCCCGGCGGCGAGTTTTTACCTCTACAAATGTTAATGTTGGGGAATGGGGAATGGGGAATGGGGAATGGGGAATGGGGAATGGGGAATTTTCTTTACCTATGTTGATTTCGCTTTCTTCATCTCTTCCGAGTGCGATGATGTCAATCTCTCCCCAACGACAGTGCCACTGCCGGTGCAGGATTTCCCAACCTTGCTGCTGCAACCAGTCGGCGACTAAGTTTTCTCCCAATGTGCCGATATCCCTAGAGTTTGGGGATTGGGGGGAATTGGAGTTAGCCGTGGCGAGCGGGCGAGCGCTCTTTCTGGTAGAATTCAATTCTGAACTGTCACGACTGCCCATTAGCTTGAACTTGTATGATGATTTCTCGAATTCGCCAACATATTTATACTTTCTTGCTGAGTTTTGTTATTTTAGCAGTAATTGCCGCTGGGGCGATCGGCATTAATCCCGCACCTGCTTTCGCTTTGGATCACGACAAAGAAATCCTAGTCGGCGCTGATTTTACTGGTCAAGTTCTGACTGACGACAGCTTTAATAAAGCCAATCTTCGCAACAGCAATTTTACTAATGCAGATTTGCGGGGCGTCAGCTTTTTTGCTGCCAATATGGAAGAAGCAAATTTAGAAGGCGCTAATTTCACAGGTGCGACTTTAGATTTGGCTCGCATGATGAAAGCAAATTTAACTAATGCTATCCTTGAGGGTGCTTTCGCTTACAATACCAGGCTGGAAGGAGCTATTATTGACGGTGCTGATTTTACAGAGACACTGCTGCGAGACGATATGATAGAAAAACTTTGTAAAGTGGCAAAAGGTACTAATCCCGTGACAGGTAGAGATACTCGCGAAACTCTTTTTTGCGACTATTAAAAAGCTAATGCTCGAAAAAACTTACGCAACAGGCACATCGTCGATCGCGAACACTCTCACATGATCAGCTTAAGCATGGGTTGCTCTCAAACTATTTAATTGAACAACTCAAATGTTTAAGTATTACAAGGACTTTAACCAGTTGTGAAAGTTGGTGAACTCTTTTAATCTGTGGCGTAGTTTTTGGCAAGCCCTTGTGCCCTTTACGTAAGCTCTGTATAGTATTAAGCTCTTGTGTTTAAAGGTCAAACTGAATATGCAGACGTTTATCTTCTTCTTACTTGCTGCCCTGGGAGAAATCTCTGGCTGCTATGCCTTTTGGGCGTGGTTGAGACTTGGCAAAAGCATATTTTGGATTATCCCAGGTATCTTAGCCCTGATGAGCTACGCTTTTTTTATCGCCAAGGTAGATACCTCAAATGCTGGTAGGGCATACGCTGCCTACGGCGGGTTTTACATACTCTTATCCCTGTTCTTGTTGTGGCTAGTTGAAGGTGTTAAGCCGGATAAGTGGGACTTGCTTGGCGTTACATTCTCTCTAGTAGGAACAATCGTGATCTTGTTCAGCCCACATCGCCAATAACCAATAACAGACTGACACAGTAATTAAAGACTTAGGGATAAAAAACCTAAATATACGACTTTAATATTAGATTCACGGCTTTAGTCCTTAACTCCTAAAAATTCCCACTCCAAGGCACGGATGTTAAATCGTAAAAATTAACTTGACGCAGCCGTTCTAATTCCTTGAGCCATTCTTGTTCGGCACAGAAGAGTTGATGATATTCTATAGCCTCTTCGCCACTGCTAGCGGCCTTGGCTTTTTCCCACATATTGAGTGCAATTCGGCGGCGCTTCATGCTGATAATTTGCTCGATACAGGCGAGGGCAGATCTAATGACTAGAGGTGCTCGATAAACGTTTCTTTCTGAGAACTCATTTAAGTGAAATAAATGCGAGATTTGATTGAGTTGATTCGGATATTCAATGAAGCTATCTTGCAATTTCAATATTAACTCTGAAGGCGCTACTTGTAAAGACATTTTGTGCAATATTTCTGCATTCACAATCTGGTGCCACAAAAATCTGTGGTGAGAAAGGCTAAACTGCACGTCTCTAGCTTCTATTGCCTCTCTGACATCTTGGCGATATTCGGGACAGTGCAAATAAATCTGCAATAATTGCGCTTCTGCTTCTTCTAAAAGACTGCGGGCTACGGCAGATAAGCTTGATTTTGAGCTTTGGTTTTCGCCGCTTGCACGCTGCTTTTTATATTGTTTGTTCGGCTTCAGCTTGTTTCTAATTAACAGGGGCATTGTCAAAGATTCGTCTTGACTCTGGCGCTTAGCCCAATCGCTGACTACTTGATTGAGCAAGTTTTCAGCAATCATTTTTGTGAGTCTAAAATCTCCTTTGCTGAGAATTTCGGCGCACTTTTGCAGGTAATGTGCTAGCTGATTGTCGTCAGTGATGTTAGTTAATAAATTAATAATTTTTTTTGTGACTTGCTGGGAAGTATCGGCTTGCTTCAAATCTTGATTTACGAGCATTTGTTGCAATTGCCAGTCGAGCCACAATGGAGCATTTTCGAGCAATTCTCGATATTGTTCTGGGGAGTATGTTTTGAGGTATTCGTCGGCATCTTTGCCGTCGGGAATGTTGAGCACCCGCAGTTGGACTTCTCCTTGATAAGCGAGTTTTTCTATTTCCCCAATCGCGCGTTCTGCTGCTTGAGTTCCTGCTTTGTCGGCGTCGAAGTTAAGGATAATTTGTTTGGAGTCAGTGTAGCGCAATAACTGCCGCACTTGGTTTAAACTTAAGGCTGTTCCCAGGGAAGCGACGGCGTTGGAGATGCCGGCTGCTTGAAGTGCGATCGCATCAAAGTACCCCTCTACAACCACTGCGCGATCGGCTTTGCTAATGGCTGTTTTGGCTGTATCTAAGGCGAATAAAGTTTTGCCTTTGTCGAACAGTTCTGTTTCGGGAGAATTGAGGTATTTCGGCTGTTCGTCGCCGAGAGCTCTGCCGCCGAAACCGATGACTCTGCCTTGGGTGTCGCGAATGGGAATCATAATGCGATTGCGGAAGCGATCGTAATAACCGCTGCCGCCATTTTTTCGGGGTACAATTAATCCAGCTTGTTCTACTAATTGCGCGGGATAGTTTTTCTGTTCTACTAAATAACTGTAAAGTGCTTCCCAACCTTGGGGTGCATAACCTAATTGAAATTGTTGGATAGTTTCTTCGCTTAGCTGGCGTTCTGATTTGAGATAAGCTAAGGGTTCTTCTCCTTGGGTTTGCCGCAAAGCGTGTTCGTAAAAGTTGGCTGTTAGTGCTGAGATTTCATAGAGTTGTTCCCGCAGAGAAATTTGCCGCTGCAATTCTTGTCGGTGTTCCGGTTCGACTGTTTTGACGGGGACTTGATAATTTTTAGCTAATTCTAATACTACTTCGCTGAAAGGGCGTTTCTCCAATTCCATGAGAAACTTAAAAGCATTGCCGCCTGCACCGCAGCCGAAACAATAATACATTTGTTTGCCGGGACTGACAGTAAAGCTGGGAGATTTTTCGTCGTGAAAGGGACACAAACCTACGAATTCTTTCCCGCGTTTTCGCAAGACGACGCGACCTGAAATAACGTCTACTATGTCGGCTCTTTGTTTGACTTCTTCGATTGTTTCTGGATGCAGCCGGGGAACTTGCATAGGGCTATTTTAGGCAAATTGAAAGTGTTGGAGAAGGAAAGCACTACACGGATGAGGACACGGATACACGGATGAATTATCTACTCTGAGTGATTTCTCATGAGATTCAAAATCCCAGCCTCCTTAAAAAGGTGAAATAATCAGTGTCAAAGTCAACCCCTACTCCCCTTTTTAAGGGGGATTTAGGGGGATCTCCGGGGATAGAAAACACGCCCTAGGGCATAACTTTATTGTAAGATATTTATACTAACTGTAAGGAGCATCGAAATTAATGCGAATTTTAATGATGGGCGGTACTCGGTTTATTGGGGTTTATCTTACTAAGATTTTAGCAGCACAAGGGCATGAAGTGGTGTTGTTTAACCGGGGCAACAAGCCTGTACCGGTTGCGGGCGTAAAACAGATTCAGGGCGATCGCACAAATGTCGAACAACTAAAAGAAAAGTTATCGACGGTTGAGTTTGACGCGGTTTTTGACAACAACGGCCGCGAACTCAGCGATACAAAGCCTTTAGCTGAAATATTTAAAGGGCGGGTGCAGCACTTTGTTTACATGAGCTCTGCGGGGGTTTATTTGAAGTCGGATCAAATGCCTCATATTGAAGGGGACGCTACCGATCCTAAAAGCCGGCATTTGGGTAAGTGCGAAACCGAAAATTACTTGGCAGAGTCCGGTTTGCCTTGGACTTCGATTCGCCCGACTTACATTTACGGCCCTCAAAATTATAACGATTTAGAGGCTTGGTTTTTCGATCGCATTGTGCGCGATCGACCGATTCCGATTCCCGGTAACGGAATGCACTTCACGCAGTTGGGGCACTGTCAGGATTTGGCTAAAGCAATGGCGGCGGTTTTGGGCAACGAAAGGGCGATCGGGCAAATTTACAACGTTTCGGGCGATCGATTTGTCACCTTTGACGGTTTAGCCCGCGCCTGCATTCAAGCAGCAGGTAAATCCCCTGATGCTATTAAGATTGTACACTACGATCCCAAACAATTTGACTTCGGCAAAAAGAAAGCTTTTCCGATGAGATTGCAGCACTTTTTTGCTTCAGTTAATAAAGCTGTCACCGAGCTTAACTGGCAGCCGGAATTTGACTTAGTTTCTGGCTTAAAAGATTCTTTTCAGAATGATTATGTAGTTTCGGGGCGGGGCAAAGCTGAGATAGATTTTTCAGTTGATGACGAGATTTTGAAAGCCGTTTGAAGTTAAGTTATAGTGGGAGCATCTTAATGTCCGAAAAAATCTAGAACCCCACCCTAACCCTCCCCGCGAGTTCGGGGAGGGAACAAGAAAGAAAGCAAACAGACTGTCACAGTAAGGTTGGCAGCCGTGTTAAGTAAAAATGTCTAAGGAGAAAAATAACATGAGATTTATCAATCCCAAAATTGATTTTGCCTTCAAAAAAATATTTGGCTCCGCCCAGAGTACCGACATTCTGATTAGTTTTTTGAATGCCCTACTCTATGAAGGGCGATCGATAATTGAAAGTTTAGAAATCCTTGACCCTTATCTTGGCCCTCAAATAGCGGGAGTAAAAAACAGCTACTTAGATGTCAAAGCGCTACTTAATGACGGCACATACGTGATTATCGAAATGCAAGTTTTGAAGGTACAGGCCTTTGGCAAGCGAGTTTTGTACAATGCAGCAAAAACCTATGCACTCCAATTAACAAGGGGAGAACTATACAAGCAACTGCGACCTGTGATTGCTTTGACTATCACTGATTTTGAAATGTTTCGCGGCGAGCAAGATGTGATTTCGCATTTTGTCTTCAAAGAAAGAACTCGCCTGTCTGATTATCTACAAAATGATATTGAGTTAGTATTTGTAGAGTTGCCAAAATTTAAGAAAGAATTGGATCGACTGGAAACTCTTACGGACAAGTGGATTTACTTTATCAAAACTACTGGCACTTTGGATGAAGTACCTCAAACAATGGTCACAGTCCCGGAAATTCAGAAAGCTTTTGAAATTGCCAATCAAGTTAGTTTGACACAGGAGGAATTTAACATATTACAACAGCAAGAGTTTTTTGCTCAAGATCAAGAGGGTTCAGTGGCTTTAGGTCGGGAAGAAGGCAGACAAGAAGGCAGACAAGAAGGACAAGTAGGGTTAATTATGCGTTTGCTAAGTCGCCGTTTAGGTCAAATAAACCCGGATATTGAAAGCCGCATTCGCCAATTGCCGATCGACAAATTAGAGAATCTTGCAGAAGCCATGTTAGATTTTTCTAATGCCGAAGATTTAACAGCTTGGTTGGAAGCTAATTCTCCAAAAGACTAGGAATATTAGGTAAATCTCATGCTTGGAATCACACTCAGCAATCGCTACAGTATTATCCGTCACTTGGGAGGCGGCGGATTTGCTCAAACTTATTTAGCTGAAGATAAGCAGCTACCAGGCAATCACCTATGCGTCGTCAAGCAGCTTAAACCTCACGCAACCGATCCGGAAACTCTACAGGTAGCAAGACGTTTATTTGATACTGAAGCACAAGTTTTGTACAAGTTGGGAAATCACGATCGCATTCCCCGACTTTTTGCTTACTTTGAAGAAAATCAAGAATTTTACCTAGTTCAAGAATTTATTGAAGGTCACGATTTAAGCCAAGAAATTATACCCCCCCAAACCCCCCCTTACCAAGGGGGGGCTGGACTTGGCTCCCCCCCTTATCAAGGGGGGGCTGGACTTGGCTCCCCCCCTTACCAAGGGGGGGCTGGGGGGGGTTCCTCTTACCAAGGAGGAACTGCGGGAGTCATGCAGGAAGATGCAGTCATTTGTATATTGCAAGAACTTCTCGAAATTTTAGACTTTGTACACCAGCAAAATGTGATTCACCGCGATGTCAATCCCCGCAATATACTCCGCAGAGATAGAGACGGAAAATTAGTTTTAATTGACTTCGGCGCCGTCAAAGAAATTACTACTCAAATCACCACTCCTCAGCCCAAGAATAGCTTGAGTGTCAGCATCGGTACGCCCGGTTATATGCCCAGCGAACAAGCTCACGGCAACCCGAAACTCAGCAGCGATATCTATGCCGTCGGTGCGATCGCAATTCAGTTCCTCACTGGCATAAATCCTCACCAAATGCCAAAAAACCCCGATACAGAGGAAATTATTTGGCAGGACAAAACATCAGTCAGCCCTGAATTTGCGACTATTTTAGATAAGATGGTAAAGTACGATTTTCGGCAACGTTATTCTAGTGCCGGCGAAACGCTGCAAGCTATTAAAGAATTGAAAAATTCTTTCAGCGGTACAGTTCCTGTATTGCCTCCGGTTGCTGCTGCGAAGGGGCAGCTAAAATCCCGAAAAAAACTGTATTTAAAAATATTGTCGATCGCCAGTTTAATTGGCATCAGTATTATAGCATCTATTTATGGTGTAAATACTTTTAATGCGGCCAATGCAACTGACCTGTACAACCGAGGCAATACTCTTTACAATTTAAGCCGATTTGAAGAAGCTCTGGCCGCTTATGAGCGAGCAATAAATCTCAGGCCTGACTACGCGGAAGTGTGGCAGGAAAAAGCCAAAACTTTATATGAATTGAAAAAATATCGAGAATCGCAGTCAGCTTATGATAAAGCCATAGAATTAAAGCCGGAATACTTGGAAGCTTGGACGGGACGCGGTTATGCTTTGGATAAGTTGCAACAGTCTCAAGAGGCGATCGCATCTTTTGATAACGCTTTGAAAATCCAGCCAGACTATGCCGCAGCGTGGGAAGGCAGAGGCGATGTTCTCTTAGATTCGCAGCGGTACGAAGAGGCGATCACTTCCTACGAAAAAGCTGTAAAATTTCAGCCCAATTTGTACCGTGCCTGGTACAATCGGGGACAAGCTCACCAAAAATTAAAACAGTACGATCGAGCCGTTGAATCATATCAAAAAGCAGTTGAAATCAAATTCGATAATTATGAAGCTTGGTACAATTTAGGCAATGTCTTCCTAGAATTAAACAAAAACCAAGAAGCTTTTGAAGCCTACGAAAAAGCCGTGCGGTTTCAGCCCAAGTTTTATCAAGGGTGGTACAGTAAAGGCATCGCTTTGCTGAAAATGCGGAGGCATGAAGAAGCGGTGGAAGCTTACGAAAAAGCTGTTAAATTAAAACCGGATTATTATCAAGCGTGGTATAATTTAGGTTGGTCTTACCACGAATTACGCAAGTACGAACAAGCAATTGAGTGTTACAGCAGAGCCTTAGATTTAAACCCGAAAGAATATCAAGCGTGGTACAATAGAGGAAATGCTCAGTCCAATTTAAAGCGGTACGAAGATGCGCTAGTATCTTACAATGAAGCTGTGTATGTCAAACCTGACTACTCGGAAGCCTGGTACAGCCGCGGCAATGCACTGGTGGCGGTAAAAAGATACGAAGATGCGATCGCCTCCTATGAAAAAGCTATTCGCTACAAACCCGATTACCGAGCCGCAATGGAAGCAAAAAAGCGGGCAGAAAGTCAGCCCGAAAACAATCAGCCACAGCCAAAACAACAATAATTATTAATTAAATTTAGTCAGAACTTAAGCAATTGTCACAATTAGTAAGGTGCGTCAGATATTTAAACCCTCAATAATCGTTTAAGAAACTCACCTGACGCACCCTACAATGCTATTATTTCTTCTTCCTTGTCAAGAATGATGAATACTAGATAATTCATCCGTGTATCCGTGTTATCATCCGTGTAGTGCCTTCCTTCTTGCTTTCAGCGAACAGCGGGAGAAATTACGGTAACTCGGCGGCTGTCTACTAACATCGGCCAAAAACCTCGATCGCTCAATGCTTTTACAGCAGCAGTAGCGGCGTTTTGATCCGTTGTATAAGCGACGAATAAAAAGGGACGCTGGCCGTAGGAAGCTAAGCCTACTTGCGTGCCTAATGCTTCCCTGACTTGACCTGCTAATTCCGGTTGGTTGAAGTAATCTACTAACACTGCATAACCAGGGCCCAGGGGTTGGGGATTGAAGGCAAGATTGCCACTGGGAGAATTGGTGATTGGTTCTGAACCTGGTGCTGGCTGAGGGTTGTAGACTGGCAAATTTTGGGGTAGTGCCGCTGCGGGCGATCGTACTACGTAAGCTTGCAATCCGACAACATCTTCGATGTATTTAACCCAATCGCTGGCGATTTGCGAGTCGCGAAAGCCACCAACTCGCGTCACCGTGTCATTGATGTACCGACAAACTGTGTTGTTAGTATTTCCAGGGAAAGAGCGTTTTGCTCTTTCTTGCTGTTCGGGTGTTGTGGTGACAATTAACAGTAGATATTCATCGGACTGCGGCGGTTGGCAGCTCGACTGAGCTTTAACAGAACTCGATAAAATTGTCAATACCAAAAGGGCGATCGAAGTAGCAGGAAATAGGGGGAGAGACAAAATAAATTTGTACAATTTACCCCTAATTGTTGTTAGTTGTTTTGTCGGATATTTTGCTCTTTTATTCATGCTGTCTGTAGGGATGCAAGGGCATCAGGAATAGTTGGTGATGGTGCTTGAAATTCACCTGTCAGTACATATTCTAATCGCAGTTTCAACCAGGTGATGAAGACAGGATCGGTAGAAATAATAGCGGCGGCTGGCTGAGGGCATTTTGCTTTAACTTCTGCCATTGTCGGTGCTTCTAGGAAAGCCGGCTGCTTGACCAACCAGAAGTCTATTTGTTTTTCTTGTTCGTTGTAGTTGCGAGTTCTTTCTTTAAACACTTCATCTAGGGCTTCTTCTTCTAGCAAAAAGCGTTGGCTGGCTAAAACGTAGTAGTAGGTTTGCATTTTTGTCGGTTGTTAGAGGTTGACGGTTAGCGGTTAATGTCGCCTGTATCGGCCAGTTTTGCTGGTCAGGGGCGGGTTTGCCGAGTTGCGGCAGTTGGAGAGTTCTAGACTCTTGTGCCGTTTACTTTACCTTATTTGCTGTCATCTTGGGTAGATGCAGAGCAAGTCGCTTCAGAAAAATCTTTGGTGGTGAGTGTTGGGGGAGTTGTGAGAGTTGCGAGAGTGGCTGGTTTTTTGGGGATTTGGGCGATTATTTTTCGGGCTGGTGATTTTCGGGAAAATTTAGGTGACAATAGGAAATTAGATGGAATTGCAGGTTGAATAATTACCAATTATTGAGGCAATCTGGGGGCTGTTAAACCTGATTGGGAGTGGTTTGCATATATAAAAACTTGAGATAGTTTTTGATTGCTAACCCTAAAAAAAGGCTTTCAGGGCGAGCGAACTGCTTGCGGGAAAATCAAAGGTTTGTGACTACTACCTAAAAACAGTCCTGACTATTGTATTAAAAATGTAAAATGTGTGAATTGATTTCCTCTCCCCGGAATAGCGATCGCCCCGCTGTCACTTCCCCCATCCCACCAAAAGCGATCGCCCTCCGCCCCTGCTCAAATAAGCTCAACAAATCAGCTAAATTTGTTGCCCACGTATTGCAGCCAAAGGCTAAACTAATCTAAGCTTTACCATAAAATTTTCTCCCCGTTCATGAACATCGCTTATTTAGTCAACCAATATCCCAAAGTCAGCCACAGCTTTGTCCGCAGAGAAGTGCTAGCCGTTGAAAATTGCGGCATGAAAGTCGCACGATTTTCGATCCGATCCTGCGAGTCTGAACTCGTTGATGAAGCCGACAAACTAGAGCAAGAATCGACTAAAGTAATCTTAGGAGTTGGTTTACAGGGGTTAGCGTGGGGTTTGCTTCGCGTTGCAGCAACTAGACCAATTCGATTCATCGAAGCTGTGCGGTTAATGTTCAAAGTTGGCTGGCACTCGGAACGGGGGATTTTGCTGCATCTAGCTTATTTAGCAGAAGCTTGCATTCTTTTAAATTGGTTTGCAGAATCCGGTACAGCACACGTTCACGCTCACTTCGGGACAAATTCCACAACAGTCGCAATGCTGTGCCGCGTGCTTGGCGGCCCGACTTACAGTTTCACCGTTCACGGGCCTGAAGAATTTGATAAAGCCACACTTCTTTCCTTAGACGAAAAAATTAAACGATCGACCTTTGTAGCAGCAGTTAGTTCCTTCGGTAAAAGTCAGCTTTTTCGGTGGTGCGATCGCACTTTTTGGTCAAAAATTCACGTCATACACTGCGGCGTAGATGCTGCATTTTTAGCTGCACCCTACGTCCCCATACCCGCAGCACCCCGCTTAGCTTGCATTGGCCGGCTCAGCGAACAAAAAGGTCATTTATTATTGCTAGAAGCTGCTAGCAAGTTAGCAGTTCAAGGCTTAGAGTTTAAGTTGGTACTCGTAGGAGACGGGCCGCTGCGATCGGATATTGAACAGCAGATTCAGCAACTTGGTTTGCAAAACCATATAGAAATTACCGGTTGGGCCAGTGGCGATCGAGTTCAGCAAGAGATTTTAGCTTCACGCGCAATGGTATTGCCGAGTTTTGCCGAAGGTTTGCCCGTCGTAATTATGGAAGCCCTCGCTCTCAATCGGCCCGTAATTAGCACCTATGTTGCTGGCATCCCGGAGCTCGTAGAACCCGGTGTTTGCGGTTGGTTAGTTCCTCCCGGTTCCGCAGAAGCATTAGCCGTAGCGATGCGCGCGGTATTGGAAGCACCTCTAGAAAAGCTAGAACAAATGGGGAAAACAGGAGCAGAACGGGTTGCTCAACAACACAATGTTGATTTAGAGGCCAAGAAATTAGTGGCGCTGTTTGAGAGTGCTTGAGAATGGTGCAAAACCTATGGATTAACTGACATTTTGCACCATTATTAATAAGTCTTTCAAGGGCGGGCAGGATGCCCAACCCCTACTCCCCACAGGAAAATTAATTGTTTGTGGAACAGGCATCTTGCCTGTTCCTTGAATTAAGCTGTAATTCTTTGTGGAACAGGCATCTTGCCTGTTCCTTGAATTAAGCTGTAATTCTTTATTGTTTGTGG
>NZ_JAUBTG010000035.1:55656-62290 GCF_036702395.1 Microcoleus sp. D3_18_C2
AACAGGCATCTTGCCTGTTCCTTGAATTAAGCTGTAATTCTTTATTGTTTGTGGAACAGGCATCTTGCCTGTTCCTTTAATTAAGCTGTAATTCTTTGTGGAACAGGCATCTTGCCTGTTCCTTGAATTAAGCTGTAATTCTTTATTGTTTGTGGAACAGGCATCTTGCCTGTTCCTTTAATTAAGCTGTAATTCTTTGTGGAACAGGCATCTTGCCTGTTCCTATAATTAAAGCAACCTACTTACAAACTTTTTAAGGAATAGGAACAGACCGCAACAACTTGTCAACAATCGTCTTAGCCCTTCTTCCCCCCGCCGGAATCAACCGGTGAGACAGTACGTGCGGCGCCAAATCCTTCACATCATCCGGGGTAGCAAAATCCCGCCCCGAAATAAACGCCAAAGCCTGCGACGCCCGGTGCAAAGCCACCGCGCCCCGGGGACTCACCCCCAGAGTAATCTCCTCATCCTCCCGCGTCGATCGCACCAAATCTACAATATACTGTTTCAAAGAGCCTTCCACCTTCACACCAGCGCACAAACGACGCAATTCCTGCACTTCTGCCAAAGAAATACAAGGCTGCAAATCTTCAACAGCAAAACTATCAGAAAGCCGTTCCAACATTTGCAACTCTTCCAACGCAGCGGGATAGCCCAAAGTCAAAGACAAAGTAAACCGATCCATTTGCGCTTCCGGTAACGGAAAAGTGCCTTGATATTCGATCGGGTTCTGAGTCGCAATCACAAAAAACGGCGTCGGAACATTTCGAGAAACTCCGTCTACTGTCACCTGCTTTTCTTCCATCACTTCCAGCAAAGCTGACTGAGTTCGCGGCGTCGCCCGATTGATTTCATCAGCAAGCAAAACATTAGCAAAAACTGGGCCGGGCAAAAACTCAAACTCTCCGCTGCGCGGATTCCAAATATTAGTACCGGTGACATCCGTCGGTAACAAATCGGGAGTGCACTGAATCCGCTGAAACTTCCCATCGATCGATCGCGCCAAAGACTTCGCCAGCAGCGTTTTTCCCACACCAGGCACGTCTTCCAGCAGCGCGTGTCCGCCCGAAAACACGGCTACCAGCACCAAGCGAATAGCATCCGCTTTGCCAACCATAGTTTTGCCTAGATTTTGTTTGAGCCGCTCAATATGTTGTCTCATATCCCTGATTTCTAATTGTTAATTGCGAATTGCTAATTGCTAATTGTTGAAAAGATATCAAGATTGCCAAATTCTTGAGTCTTTGCCTTGCGGACTTCGTATTTGTACAACTAGAATTTAGTCTGACTCATCTTGCACCATTTTTAAAAGCGATCGCCTGTTCTAGATCACATAATTATTAGACTTTAGCAGTTAAGAGGCTTCTAGCAATATCGCAATCTGCCTGAATTTGAGTTTTGAGAGCATCCAGAGAAGCGAATTTTTGTTCGGGTCGCAAAAACTCTACCAAACTCGCACTCAAGGTTTGACCGTACAAATCCCCAGACCAATCTAACAGGTGAACTTCCACAGTGGGTTGCAGACCGTCTACCGTCGGGCGGCAGCCAACATTCATCACCCCATTGACAAAAGATAAATTGGATGCTGTGCCGGGGATTACAGATTTGGGGTTTTCCCGCTGATAGGAAGAACTTTCCTCTTTCATATTTTCCCATCCATGCTTCAGCGAGACTCGCACTGCATACACGCCAAAACGTGGCAAAAATTTTTCCGGCGGCAGTTCGATATTAGCAGTAGGAAATCCGATCGTCCTACCCAGCCGCTGTCCCCCAACCACAGTTCCGACTAAACTGTAAGGTCGCCCCAGCAACTGATTCGCTCTTCTGAGGTCGCCGGATGCCAGACCTTCGCGGATTGCAGAACTGCTGATCCGATCGCCCTCACCGCAATTGTGCAGCGGTACAAGAGCAACATCAATACCGTAACCAGAGGCGATCGACTGCAAATCCACAGCCGTCCCAGCGCGTCCCCGACCAAACCGAAAATCAACCCCCACACTAATTCGACTCGCTTTTAGTTGCCGCACCAAAATTTCCTCGACAAACTCACAAGCAGTCAAAGCCGCTAATTCTC
This sequence comes from Microcoleus sp. D3_18_C2, assembly GCF_036702395.1. Taxonomy (NCBI): domain Bacteria; kingdom Bacillati; phylum Cyanobacteriota; class Cyanophyceae; order Oscillatoriales; family Microcoleaceae; genus Microcoleus; species Microcoleus sp. D3_18_C2. Next base: position 57,731 of record NZ_JAUBTG010000035.1, read on the forward strand.
GATCGAACGGCAGCAGCACAAGTTGCTCGACGCCCATGGCTGCGAGCAATTCTACCTTTTCTGCCAGAGGTGTCAGCAGTTTTTTCGGTTGACCCGTAAAAAATTCTTGCGGGTGCGGATCGAATGTCACCACAGTGCTGTAAAGTCGATCGACCCCATCAGAATCGATTCCAGAAAGGCTGTTGCCGTCGGCCCGAGCGCCTATCAAACCCTCGAACTTATGGCGGCTGTCGGCTCGATCCGGCGGTGCTGCTGAGTCATTTTCGCAGGTCGCCGGATGTTCTGTTTCCCAATTTTGATCTGTGCCAACGTTTGAGCGCAAGTTTTGCCCCGACGCAATCACCCTGGCAGAATTTTGCCCAGGCGATCGATTTAAAATTGGCTGCACGACTTGTCGATGCCCTAGGTGCAAACCATCAAAGTTTCCCAAGGCAACAGAAGTTGGAGTCAGAGCAGCGGTAGAAGAAGAAGTTACCCACACGCTTAAAATTTTGACATACTTAGTGCGATCGCCAGTCGATTTTAGATTTTAGATTTTAGATTTTAGATTTTACTCCACAGATAAATCTGGAAGGTTGAACTTTGGTCTAAACTTTTTGGTTTTCCACCACTTAAGCCGGGGGCTTGTATCCGTCTCTGAGGTCAGCCCTAACTTAAATTTGAGATTTCTGACCTCAAGATTTCAGAACCATCGGGCAATCTCAAATCCATCAGACAGGCACTTGAGGCGCTTGCACCGACACTTCAGACAAATTGTTATCAGGAGGCAGCAATTGTAACGACAAACCTTCCCGCGCCATCAAACTGTTCGGGAATCTTTGAGCCACTTGTTCTCCCACCTTGTCTAAAAACTCGTCATTGTGCAGCGGGTCGTGGTGAAAAATCACCAACTTTTTGACATTAGCAGCCTTTGCCACCTTCACCGCTTCCTGCCAAGTCGAATGTCCCCAGCCGACCTTGCTGCTTTTCTCCGCATAATACTCCTCATCGGTATAAGTAGCGTCGTAGATCAGCACCTCAGCATCCTGAGCCAAATACAGCACATTTTCGTCTAAACGATCGGGAAAATGTTCGGTATCAGTCACGTAAGCAGCCGAATACCCCCGCCAGTTTACGCGGTAGCCTATAGCTTCGCCCGGATGGTTCAGCAAAGCAGTTTCCACCTTAATCTCTCCGATTTCCAGCGGTTTGCCCACTTCTATATCGTTAAATTTCAGGTCTGCCCCCATAATTTGCAGGGGTACCGGAAAATTGGGGTGCAGCATCTGGTCGTGGAGGCGCTGCTGGATAGTAGCCTTATTAGGAGCAATAGCCCCATAGATGTGAAAGCAGTTCCCAGGAATAAAAGCTGGGACAAAAAATGGGAATCCTTGAATGTGATCCCAGTGAGAGTGAGTAAAAAACATATGAGCTTTTACGGGCATCTGGGACAGGAGAGTTTGTCCCAAAACCCGCAATCCAGTACCGCCATCGAAAATTAGGCGACTCTCACCCACTCGCATTTCTACACAGGGCGTGTTGCCCCCGTAACGTACTGTTTCTGCCCCGGGAGACGCTATGCTACCTCTAACGCCCCAGAAGTGAACCGTGAATTGGTTGTGCATACTAGACATGGGTTTTCTTGCAAGATTGTTCCGGCGAGTTATCGATAAGGTGTTTACATATTACTAAGGGCTTTACCATCAAACCCAAGTTCTTTGACGGTCGAGTTCCCCACTTGTGGGAACTGCCAAGAGTCTCGCTCATCGCGAGAATGCAAAACTGTTGGGCTTGACAACTGAGCAATAAATTACAAAGTAGACGTTGGAAGTCTCGATCGTAACTATTCTTTTCGTCTCTTCACTAGCCTAACCTCCGCAGACACACTTTGGGGCAGTAGTTCTGTCTGAGTTTGGTCAAAAGCCGCTGTTTCTCCAGCCTCTGCAATTGCCGAACCGGATTGCGCGGTCGGTTGCTTGCCTTGCTGCTTTACCGGTTTGAACCCGGATGATGGCTTTCCTGCTATCTAGTCCGGTCGATCGACCATAATATGCAGGTGGCGGGGCTGTTTTACGCCGATATCTGGCCGATATTGGCGATCGGGCGTGAACGCGCCGCTACAAGAATGACGGTTAATTTACCCGACTTGAGATGCTCCCGCCATTTAACCCCTGCCCATGAGCATCCGGGACTCCTTTTTAGCAGAACCCGGTTTAATTAACTCAACTCCCATTAATTCAAAAATCTTAGCAGTTTAGGAATGCTCCTGCTATTAATTATCAACCAATACTGTCTGGATGCTCGGCCCGCTGCGGTTCGTCCCGCTAGCGGTCAAGCTGAACCCAGCCTCATCTGACACCGGGTAGCAGCGAGAGTCCGGGCCTGCGGGCAAAAGGCTAAATTTTCGTCGTGCATTTCTTGGCGGACGAATTGAATCACTCAAAATTCCCCTATTTTCGGAAATTAAAAAATTTCGCTTTTTGGCTATCATGCCAACTCCGATCGCCATTCTGTCTCAAGAGCGATGCAGAAATATTCCCTGTTAACCTGTGGTGCTTTTCTCAACAATCTTCAATCGCTCTATTTTTGGTAAGGATTTCTCGGAATTCGGCGCATTTGCGGTACTCGCCACGGGTTTGAATTTCCGGTATCATAGAAGCTTAGAGTCTTATTTGCCGAGAATCTAAATCAGTGCTAAAAAAGCCTGGATAACTTTAAGTTATTTTTCAAAAAAGTCAGTATGAATCAAGTTAAAAAAACTACAACCAAGCTGAATAGATCGCCGGTGAAAGTGTCCGATCGCACTTTGGAACTCGGTAATCTTCCCTTGAGCGACCTGTCTTTAGAAATAACTGATGGTCAAGCTTTGAGAGAATTGAGTTCGGACGATCGCCCGTCGGCAACCCCAACAGCCACAGGCCGGACTGCCGAAACAAGACGCCGGAGGGTAGATGGTAAGACCTCCTGGGCCCGATCGCCTGTGGTTTCTACTGCGTTTCTCAAATGGCTGCTAGAGAGTTTGACTCGATCCAAAGGTTGGCTGGCAGTTATCACCCTGGCAGCAGTTTGGGGGTGGTGGAACAGTGAATTACTGTTTTCCACAGGCCTGGGGATAGCAGCGATGATGGTGGTTTACCGAGGGCAGTCGTGGGACTGGCAATTGCTGCGGGCAAAAGGCGAGCAATTTTGGGAGGGCCCGAACCGCCGATTCGTTTTAGCCGTCGGCACCGGCGGCATTGCTACCTTGGGCGCTTACATGAGTTTGGCGATTTGGGCGGACTCTGAGAGCCACTGGATGGCTTTGAGCCTAATTTTGCAGAATTTGGGTACGATCGCGATTGCAGGGGTGTTGCTGCGGCAAGGGTTGAGTCTGGGGGCAGCAAAAGATGAAGATGCGATCGATCGCATCTTGGCGGATTTGACTGATGCTGACCCCGTGAAGCGTTTGATTGCTGTGCGGCAAATGACCGATTTGGTGAATCAGGGTGGGTTTGGCCCTGTGAGCTCTGTCAAAAGTTCCATCGCCCGTTCCCGCGCTGCCGAGTGCTTTCGCCTGATGCTGAGTCGGGAACCAGAAGCTTTAGTCCGCAATGCCCTTCTCGAAGGTTTGCAGACTTGGGACGCTACTTATGGCATGGCTTTAACTAATGCGAATGGGAAGTCCCGCGCTCTACCGAAGGTGAGCGTCGGGATGAAAGCTCGCGGTGAAAATAAATTGAGCGACAGCGAATCAATATAGTTTTTGTGTGCTACGCTCATCTTATCGGTATTCTGCAATCTTGATAAATGTATAAAGCCTACAAGTACAGAATCTATCCCACAAGTGAGCAAGAAACCTTGCTTGCAAAGTCTTTTGGTTGTGCGAGATGGTTTTGGAACTATGCTTTAAATCTATGTCAAGAAACTTACAAAAATACTGGCAAAGGACTATCTAGGGCATACATACAAGGCTTGCTCCCTCCACTCAAAAAAGAATACGAATGGCTAAAAGAACCCTATTCTCAATGCTTGCAGGTGGTGGCATTGAATTTATCTACTGCCTACAAAAACTTCTTTGACAAGAGGGCGATGCCACCCAAATTCAAAGCCAAGCACGACAGGCAGTCGATCGGCTACCCTCAAAATGTCAAATTCGACGGTGACTATATCAACCTACCTAAGATTGGTTTAGTTTTCTGTCGGCGACATCGTGATTTTGAGGGCGACATCAAGACCGTTACCGTGTCTCGCAACCCGGACGGCAAACATTTTATTTCTGTTTTGATTGACGATGGGAAAGAAAAGCCTGAGTTAGTCCCAGCAGATAAAGCTATTGGCATTGATGTAGGGTTAACTCATTTTGCGATCACCAGTGATGGTTCTAAGTTTGGCAATCCCAAACATTTTATCAAGCGTCAACGCAACCTAAAACGTAAGCAGCAAAAGCTTGCTCGCAAAAAGAAAGGTAGTCAAAACCGAAAAAAGGCAAGACTGGTAGTGGCAAAAGTTCACTCCAAAATTGCTAGATGCCGTGAAGATTTTCTACAGAAGCTATCCCGCAAGATAGTTAACGAAAACCAAGTTATTGCAGTGGAAAATCTC
>NZ_JAUBTG010000036.1:0-61491 GCF_036702395.1 Microcoleus sp. D3_18_C2
CCAACAGCGCAGGAAGTGAGTTCTGAATTGCGACTAAAGATGGCTTTAGTCAAGTTTGGGTAAGTTTTACGAAGCAGCGCATTGAAGTACCCTAGTATGGAGCAATCCCAGCAACGGACAGATCCAACTTGATTTGGAATAGTTAAAGGGCAAATAATGGCAGGGTATGGAGCGTTCAAACTTAAACATAGGAAGGACTCAGAAAGTATACGCAATCTCAGCTTTAAGCTGTTTGAGTGAGTAGAGGGATACTTGAATGTCCCGTTGTCGCCTTGATTGGTGGGCAAGAATCCCCCGGCTTTAGACGTGGGGAGGTTCAATTCCTGGTAGAATTTTTAGTGTTTCTCAAACATTGGTCAATGGGATCGACACGCGCAAGAATTGCAATAGACGCTATGGGTGGGGATCATGCCCCCGCCGAAGTTGTAGCTGGAGCGCTTAAGGCACAAGAAGAATTAGGCGTAGAGATTTTGCTTGTGGGCGACCCACAGCAAATAGAAGACTCGCTCCGGCAACAAGACGCGATCGGCCGCGTCTGTACAGGTCAGCTAGAAATCGTTCCTTCTGAAGGAGCGGTGGAAATGCACGAAGAACCTTTGAGTGCCCTCAAACGCAAGCCCAACGCTTCGATTAACGTAGCGATGAACTTGGTAAAGCAGCAGCAAGCTGATGCTGTGGTGTCCGCCGGTCACTCCGGCGCGGCAATGGCTGCTGCCCTGCTCAGATTGGGCCGGCTCCCCGGAATCGATCGCCCTGCGATCGGTGCGGTTTTGCCGACAATGATACCGGGCAGCTCTGTACTTATTCTCGATGTTGGCGCTAATGTGGACTGCCGCCCCAAATTTTTGGAGCAGTTCGCTCTTATGGGAACTATTTACAGCCAGTGCGTTCTCGGCGTCGCCGAACCTAAAATCGGCCTGCTCAACATTGGCGAAGAACCTTCTAAAGGCAACGACGCCGCAGTGCGAACTCACCAGTTATTGGTGGACAACCCGAACATTCCTTTTGTGGGCAATGCCGAAGGCCGCGACGTGCTGTCGGGGAAATTCGACGTGATTGTCTGCGACGGGTTTGTCGGCAACGTGTTGTTGAAGTTTGCGGAAGCAGTGGGCGAAGTCGTAGTCCAGGTGCTTAAGGAAGAGTTGGTCAAAGGACTCCAACATCAAATTAACGACCCTATGCTGCAAAAAAGCTTGCAAGGATTCAAGCAGCGGGTAGACCACGTTGAACACGGCGGCGGTTTGCTGTTGGGCGTTGCTGGAGTTTGCATTATCAGCCACGGTTCGTCTCAAGCTGCTTCAATTTTCAATGCCATTCGTTTGGCGAAGGAGGCAGTTGACAACCAAGTGCTGGAGCGAATTCGATCGTCCAATCACCAAAGCGCTCTGGAACAAGAAGCTGTGAATTAGAGGCAGTAAGTAGAAATTAAAAATTAAAAATGTAAAATTAAAAATGTCAGCTTAAACAAGCGGTTTTGCTTTAAAAAAAGTAATCTCAGCAGTTTAAAAAATAATTTTAATTGGTAGTTTTTAATTTTTAATTTCTAGATCGAACAGCGAGTAAATGGAGAGGAATGTTGCAGCAATCAGGGTTCGGCATTGCCGTCACGGGTAGCGGTTCTTGTACACCGCAGGTTTCACTGGATAATAACGGTTTGAGTCAGATAGTAGAAACGAATGACGAGTGGATTGGGGCGCGGACGGGCATTCGTTCCCGCAGGCTGGCGGACGATCGCACTTCTTTGTGCGATTTAGCCACAGAGGCATCTCAAAAGGCGATCGCAATGGCAGAAATTTCGCCGACAGATATCGATTTAATTATTTTGGCGACTTCCAGTCCTGACGATTTGTTTGGCACGGCCAGTAAAATTCAATATCAGTTAGGCGCGACAAAAGCTGTGGCTTTTGATTTGACAGCAGCTTGTTCGGGCTTTATTTTTGGTTTAGTTACAGCCTCGCAGTTCATTCGGACAGGGGTTTATCAAAATGTTTTGCTAATCGGAGCAGATATTTTGTCTCGCTGGGTGAATTGGTCGGATCGGGGTACTTGCATTCTATTTGGAGACGGTGCAGGTGCGGTGGTATTACAAGCTTCAGAAGTCGATCGCTTTTTGGGATTTGAAATTCGCAGCGACGGCACACAAAATTCGTCTCTCAATTTGGCTTACAAAGCCGAGTCAAAAGAATTAATTGAGGGCGTCAGCGTCGGAGTTGGCGGATTTGAACCCATCACAATGAATGGTCAAGAAATCTATCGCTTTGCCGTGAGAAAAGTGCCGGAAGTCATAGAAAAAGCTATGTTTCGGGCAAATGTCAACGTCGCCGAAATTGACTGGCTGTTGTTGCACCAAGCCAATCAGCGGATTCTTGATGCAGTTGCCCAAAGGCTAAAGATTCCCCCCGAAAAAGTAATCAGCAATTTGGCGAATTACGGCAATACCTCAGCGGCTTCAATTCCCCTTGCCTTAGACGAAGCCGTGCGTATGGGTAAAGTTAAAGCGGGCGATACTATTGCTGCTGCTGGTTTCGGTGCAGGTTTGACTTGGGGGGCTGCGATTTTTCAATGGGGAAGGTAAAGCGATTTTCGATTTTCGATTGGCGATTTTCGATTGGGGAATCATGGTAATACCATTTTTGATTTTCGATTGGCGATTTTCGATTTTAGATGGGGAATTACTGAGGAACTATGGGTTTGGAGCTGGTAAAGCAGTTTCATTCTTTTTGGGAACTGGTATAATGTTTGGCGGCTTTAAACTTTGGCTAATGATTGTGGGGAGTGCGACCGTTGCATAATACAAATCCTTTAACAAGCCATACATAGGGCAAGGGGCGCAGCCGTACTCCCTCGGGACAGGAGTTCTTGACAAGCCCGCCCTGAGATTGAAAATCCTCTATTCTTCGATCGACTTTCCCCGGCTTGAAGGTTAAAAATTTTGTTACGGCTATTAATTAAATTAAAGTAGCAAAAAAAATATAAACCTGGTTAAAATCGCAATTATATGTTATAGTTGTGAGTCGCGAGTAGATAGTTCGTTAACCGAAAGATAGCGGATACCAGCGAGCGAAGTTAGAAGCGGGAAAGAAATAATTTTTGCAATCACCAATTAGCAACCACCAATTAGCAGATTACCGGAAAAATGACTAAAACAGCATGGGTATTTCCCGGACAAGGTTCCCAGGCGATCGGGATGGGTGCAGACTTATTAAACTTGCCAACAGCCAAAGCCAAATTTGAGCTCGCTAAAGAAATTTTAGGCTGGTCTGTCCCGGAAGTTTGCCAAAAAGAAGAAGCAAAACTATCTCGGACGCTCTACACTCAGCCTTGCTTGTTCGTAGTAGAAAGTATTTTGGCCGACTTAGTGCGAGAAAAAAGCGATCGACCAGCGGTAGTTGCCGGTCACAGTTTAGGAGAATACGTTGCCCTCTACGCAGCAGGCGTCTTTGACTTTGAAACCGGATTGCGCTTAGTCAAACGCCGCGCCGAACTCATGGACACTGCCTCCGGCGGTCAAATGGTGGCTTTGATCGGGTTCGACAGGCAGGAACTAGAACTGCAAATTCAATACAGCCGAGACGTAGTGCTGGCAAACGACAACAGCGAAGCACAAGTCGTGATTTCTGGAACGCCCGCAGCAGTAGAAGATTTGCTTGCCAAAATCAAAGTCAAACGCGCCGTTAAATTGAATGTTTCCGGTGCATTTCACTCTCCCCTGATGGCCGGAGTGGCAGCAGAGTTTCAACTAGCCTTAAAGTCTGCAAGGTTTTCCGATGCTAAAATGCTGGTGCTCTCGAACTCAGAACCGTCAGCCACTACCAGCGCAGCCACTTTAAAGCAGCGGTTGACTCAGCAGATGACCAAAGGCGTGCGCTGGCGAGAAATTTCCATGCAATTGCCCCAACAAGGAATCGATCGCGTAGTAGAAATTGGCCCCGGCAAAGTTCTCACAGGTTTGATCAAACGGACTTGTCCCGATTTAGCGCTGGTAAATGTGAGCAGTTTTGCAGATTTGCCCGCTTAATCTATTTTTAGCTAAACAGACGGGAATCCCCACACTATACCGAGCGAAGGTTAGTGTGGGATGAAAGGCGCGCAAGACTCCTGATTGCACCCGTTCATAACCTCAAAGCTATGCTTGCGATCTCATTTCCGGTAACACTCATACATGATGTTGACGGTTGACGGTTGACGGTTGACAGTCAACGCTGTCAACCGTCAACCGTCAAAGCCGTGAACTCGAATTTACTATTCCGATGCTAACGGATTTGATATGAGGTTATGAACGGGTGGATGACGACATCAAAGCACAAGAAGTCTCTTTATTCAGCAGGTCTATCTTGCTCATTAATGTATTTTTTCAATTGTTCAACAGTCACGCCACCACATGATATAATTTCCCGTAACACTCATACATGATATTGACTGTTGACCACGAATTTCAAAGGTGGTATCCGCCACGTGATTTATCCGTGGAATCAATCCCAAATCGCAAATCGAAAATCCTCAAGCCCCCCGCATTTATCTCGCGCAAGTCAATTCTTTAATCTAAAATCTAAAATCTAAAATCGATTGACGGTTGACAGTCAACGCCGTGAACAGTGAACTCGAATTTACTATTCCGATGCTAAAGGATTTGATATGAAGCGATGAAATAGCCATTTGTCCATAACACATCCTTCCAATAAAATTGGTTGATTTCAGGAGCGAAATATGTTCTCAAGTACCGACTAGACAAGGTTTTTAAATTGTTAATCAATTTACTTGGTTCGGTCTGTGCAGTGTACTGTAACAACAAATGAACACGATCGCTTTCCCCATTGAATTCTACCAGCCTTCCCTGTCATTTTTCCATCAAATCCCTAAATATCGCCTCAAGTCTTGTCAGCATTGGGTCTGGAAGCTTACAAAACCGATATGCAAAATATGAAAGATATGGCCGAGATTAACGAAGCCCTCTGAGCCATATCCAAAGTCAACAACGACCTCAGTATCGATTCAGCTCGATCGCAATTTGAGCAAGCCAAAAACGCCGTCCACGGCCGCAACCTCAAACAGCAAGCTTTAGCAGAAATATCTGAGAACCCCCAAGAAAGACTTCAGGCAGAATTAGAAAATATGACCTTAGACGATGAAGTTAATCGCAGGCTACAAATGTTAGACGACTCCAACAACAAAGAACTTCCCAGCTAAGGACAATTTTATGGCTAAGAGCGGGCCTCCCCCCATAGTTTTTATCCTGTTATTTCTCTTGCTAGCCGGTGGCGGCTGGTTCTTTTTTCTCAACAAACCAGCGTCGCAAGATGTTAGTAACAATCCCCCCACTCCCACACCCGCAGGCGATGTCGTCCCACTTCCCGTCGCGCCAGTAGTCGGCGGTGCTTCTTCGCCTGTTGCAGCTAGTTCCTTTGCACTTCCAGCTTCTGTTCCTGCGGGTACGACTGTCAGGATTCAAGGTTCTACCAGTATGGTGACAATCAACCTCAATCTTAAGAATGGCTTTCAAGCCAAGTTTCCTGGCACTAGAGTTGATTCCAAAGCTAACGGTTCTGCAAAGGGAATTCAAGATTTGGTGGCAGGAACAGCCGATATTGCTGCGGTATCGCAGCCTTTGACGGCTCAACAACAAGGTCAGGGTTTGGCAGCGGTGCCTGTTGCCCTAGATACGATCGCCCTTGTAGTCGGCATTAACAACCCCTTCAAAGGAGGTTTAACCTCGGCTCAAGTTCAAGATATTTTTAAGGGAAATACTCAAGACTGGTCGAAAGTCGGCGGCCCGGCGGGCCCGATGAAAGTAATTAACAGACCCGCAGTTAGTGGCACTCACCAAACGTTTAAAGAACAAGTGCTCGGAGGTGGCGAGTTTGGCACGACGGCAAATATTACCACGCTCGATCGAGATGCGACAACTCCTCTGCTGCAAGCTTTAGGCAATAACGGTATTGGCTATGCGACTTTCGCTCAAGTAGCCAATCAGAGAACAGTGCGCGTTGTTCCCGTCAACGGTGCGACGCCGGATGCGGGTAACTATCCTTACAAGCGGCAGTTATACTACGCCTACAAAAATCCTCCTAGCCAAACAGTTAAGGATTTCTTGGGCTACGCGACTGCTTCGGAAGGACAAAAAGCTATGCTGGCCGGAAATTGAGCCTTTGCAAAGAATTCGCCAGAATAAATTCGGGCGCTACAGAAGCTTGCAAAGCGGTTTCAACCGCCAAACCATCTAACAGCACGACACGCATAAACACGGATACAGTGATGATAGTCAACTTAGCCAATTAGCTAAACAGTCCGATCGCTCGACCTATCCGTGTATCCGTGTCAAAATCCGTGTAGTGCTACTTTTTTGATTGCTGAACTGATAGGCTAATATTCGATGTAATTTAAAATTTAAGGTTTTTCTGTGAGCAAAAGTCGCGAACCAGTCGAAAGTTTACTTCTCTACTATTTATTCAAATGGTCAATTGTCAGCCCGATGCTGCACCTTTACTTTCGGGGCCGCATCTACGGTGCAGAAAATGTTCCGACAGAAGGGCCTGTGGTAGTAGTCAGCAATCACGCCAGCGATTTTGACCCGCCGATTTTGTCTAATTGCATGAGGCGACCGGTCGCATTTATGGCAAAGGAAGAGTTATTTAAAGTTCCTATTTTGAAGCAGGCAATTACGCTTTACGGTGCTTATCCAGTCAAGCGGGAAAGTGCCGATCGCAGTGCAATTCGCTCGGCGATCAACTCTTTGGAAAATGGCTGGGCGACGGGTGTATTTTTGCAGGGAACTCGCACGCCAGACGGCAGAATTACTGAACCGAAATTAGGTGCGGCGCTGATAGCTGCTAAGGCAAAAGCGCCGCTCTTACCTGTTAGTTTGTGGGGAACTCACGCGATTTCGTCGAAAGGTTCGGCAGTGCCGCGTCCGGTGCCGCTGACGGTGCGAATTGGCAAGCTAATTGAAGCGCCCGGTTCCTCGGATCGCGAGGAGTTGCAAGCGCTGACTCAAAGATGTGCGATCGAGATCAATGCGATGCACGATTTGGGGCGCTGATTTGCTTGGAGGATGTTTTGTATAACTTACGAAGAAAGCTGGTTTGATAGATAAAAAACATCGTTACAGGTTTGTAGTGAGAACGAAGACTCCTCGTTACAAACCTATTTTATTGCGATTGTACGATGCCTCTGACATAAGCAACAGCTAAGGGGGAAATTTTTTCTGTAACCGCTGCGATAACTTGGCGATCGAAGTCAGTCCAAACTCTGGGGCGATCGAACATACAAGGCTGCAAAACCCCCCACAATAAGCCGTCAGCACAAAGGTGAGCGTGGATCAAAGCTCGATGTCCGAACTCTTTGGCTTCAAAATCTTTGTTGACAACTTCAGGATTCGCTGTTTCAACATCCTCAACAAAAATCGACGGTTCAGTTCGCAAAGCTGCTGCAAACAAAGGGTCTTCTTCCCCTAAAGATTCGGGTTCTTTTTTCCATTCCGCGTCGCCAATCTCAGGAAAGTTCGAGTTACGACGCCAGCAGTAAGGTACTCTGCCTCTTTGCGTTTCAGGATTGCGGAGGTAGAGAAAGACCCGATCGCAATTTAACACCTCGCCTAAAGCCGGCACCAAAGCGGAAAAAACAGCATCCGGCGTTTTGCTGTCACTCAAAATTTGCTCCAGAACTTGCGGCAGAATTTGGTCGGTCATTAACTTTAGCTTGTGAATTTCATCTATTAATTTTAAACTACTCCTTCTCTTCTCTTCTCTTCTCTTCTTTTACGCATTTGTCATCAGTGTCTTCGCGTTTCGTTAAATCGCTAGAGGAGACAAGTTTTAAAACCAGAGGGAATGGAAAAAATTTAAAACTTGCTCAATGCTTTCCTTTGTTTATTCCATTCTGGCTGGGCTGAAGTTAGCACCCGTATAACCGGTTGTCAGCCAAAGAATAGCCCTAGCGCCGTCGCGAACAGCTTTTTGCATCGGTTCGGGGGTTCGCCCAGACGGAACTGCCACAGGCTTAAAGGTAATGCCTCGACTACCGAGTACGATTTCGCCGATAATCTGAGCTCGCCGCATATGATCGTCAGAAGTGATCAGATACACGCTCTCAATCCCTCTAGCTTTCAATTCATCTACCAGGGTGGTAAAATTTGTTACCGTATCCACCGCTCTGTAGTCTAAGTGCAGGCGATCGGACTCAATTCCCGCTTCTGAAAATACCCATTCCGCGAACTCAGGATTGCTCCCAGACGACACCCAAATCGGCAATTCAGGGTGATCCTGAGCAAATTTGGCGGCAAACACCTCTCGCTCAGTAGCCCCACCTAGAACTAACAAAGCTTGGGGTCTCTGAAATTCGCTCTTAACCTGCTGATAGCCCAACCAACACGCCATCAAAAGTCCTACTAGGAACCAAAAACTGCGTGAAGTGTTCAAACGCTTGTAACGCTGCGTGTTTGAATTGATTCTTAACCACATCTAAACCTATAAAAATTTTATGTAACTGACAAAGGAACCATAACAAAAAATACCGCACCTATAGCCCACTAACAGGAATTAAAAATTAAAAATTAAAAAAGGGTCGGCGGATCATAGGATTTTAGATTTTAGATTTTAGATTTTAGATTTTAGATTTTAGATTTTAGATTTTAGATTGACTCTACGCTTGTGGTGCGGCTTCAATGGGGGATTTTAGATTTTAGCTTTCAGATTTTATACCAATCGCCTTGGCGGTTGGTATAAAATCTGGGAGCCAATTCCTTAGCGGATATGCAAAAAAGAGGGGCAAAACTTAAGCTTTCCCCTCCTGCTGTTAATTTTTCTTGATTTTTAACGGGACTGGCCGGGTTCGAACCGGCGACCTAGCGCTTCAGATTTGTGTGAGTTTCCCCACTCTCTGGACTATACCTTCACCATATGCTTGCAGCTTTTAGGTGGTGACCGTCTAGTCTCTAAACCTTCCTGATTTCCATATAGGCGATTGTTTAATCGCCCTGAACTCAGGCTTGGCTTGGTATTGCCTTAGAGTCATAGGAACCCATAAACTCTTTAGGTTTCACCAAATTTGACCACATTCACTCCTAGAGTTTCCTCGCAGGGTGCCCGATTCTTCAGGAGGCGCTTGCTCTATCCATCTGAGCCACAGCCCCAGTTGCTAAACCGTTTTGATTATAGCAGTTAATGTCGATTTTGATTTTTTTTTTCATGATTGCCGATCGCCAGTTGCGAGTTTCGCAGCGATGCGGGCCAAGTTTTCTGCTGCGGTGAGTTTACCAGCACCGTAACAGGCGCGCTGTCTCCATGCGGTGACAGGGAGATGTCCGGGGGGAGCATCTTCGTTGAAGGAGAGCTCGCTGTAATATTTCCAATTTTCCTTGACTCGCCAGCCGACTCGATCGCAAAATTCAGTATAGTTAGCCCCGGTACTTTCCCAAATCTGCTGCTGCACGCTCAACCCGAACCGCCCGCTGCTGTATTGTTGCCAAAGTCGGTCGATCGTGCGAAGGTCTGTAGGAGGAAAACTGTCAATATCGGCTGCACTCAGCCAACCTTCGTCTTCCCTGACAGCGATTTGCAGCAAGATTTCCCAAGTGTGTTCATCAGCTTTGCGCCATTTTCCAGTTTCTAATAGCTTTGTCAGTTGGCGGTAGTCCATCCCCACTTCCGAGATAGCCGCAGTTGACTCAGGTATGGCGCCGATTTTGTCTTCTAGTCGCAGTAGAGTGCTGACAATCAATTCGGGGTTTAGTTGTTCTAGGCGGTACAGAACCCATTCTAACTGAGATTGAATGTGTGTGCGGGCGATCGCACCTTGCTGCACTTCCCCCTGCAACTCATCAAATTTAGCTAACCAATTTTGTTGATTGCGGGCCAATTCCCACATTTGTTTGGCCCACTGCAATCTAACTTGTTCTTTTTTTAAATAAGTTTTGGAAGGCTTAGCACGTTGCGGGTAGGGAGTCAAATCCCAGCCGCAAATCGAGCAAAACTCTGCTTTTTCTTCTATGTATTCAGCACCGCACACTGGACAGTTAGACATATTGCCATCAATTCGGTTGCCAAGTCATTATATGACATCTGGTAAATTAACCATAATTCGATTAGGTACGCACTTCGCACCCTACAATTACAGTTTATCTGTACTAATGTTCGCTTTTCACACCCCAAAGTTAGACTTACAGCATATTCCATGTATATGCGGTACACACAATCTTGTCGTAAGCATCGGTGCGTCGCCACCAGTCAATCTGCAAGTTTCATTAAACATGAGCAGATCCGCACCCTACATAAAAATGTACCAACAATTAAGGCGGATACTGTACTTCATGAATCACCGAATCTGCTGTATTTATAAGCTGTTGCGGCCTTTAAATTGTATGTCAAAAAAAATCAAAGTCTTGTGGGGAGTAGGGGCCCTAGCGTCCCGCCCGCCCTGAATATACAATTTAAATGCGCGACAGCTTACCGCTCTAACAAGGCAAGCGAATAGTAAACAAACTGCCTTTGCCCAACTCGGATTTTACCTCGATCGTGCCGCGGTGAGCTTCGACTATTTGGCGGCAGAGGTGTAGTCCCAAACCTGTACTGGACTTCTTATGAGTTCCCGAGCTAAACCTTTCAAATAACTTTGCTTGTTCGGTGGGAGAAATGCCGGCACCGGTGTCTTTGATGTCTATAATTACCCATGCCAGCGGTTGGTTTTTGAAGCTAGTATAAGCAGGGGAATTAGCAGCTTTTAAGCTGACATCTATTGAGCCGTTGTCGGTGAATTTAATTGCATTTCCGATTAAATTTGTCAGCAAACGGTGTAGCTCCAGACGATCGCCCGGATACTTCGCAATCGGTGCACTTTCTGCACTTTCTGTCAAGTCTAAATTTACCGACAAACCTTTAGCATCCGCTAGGGGAGCTAGTTCTTCAGCTACCTCAGTAATAAGCTGGCGCAAGTCCACGGCCGCGAAACTTAGGGATTTGCGGCCTGCTTCGTACCGATATACTTCCAGCAACATATTTACCATCGCGATCAGGTTTTTGTTGCTGCGAACCATCGTCCCGAAAGCGTCGCGCATGGGAAGGGAAATTTCTCCCAAAGCTCCCTGCTGCATTAAAGTTAGCATTCGATCGGCTGCTACCAGGGGTGTTCGCAAGTCGTGAGCCAGTCGGGAGACAAAATCTTCGCGCTGGAGGGCGATCGAATTGCGCTCGTCTACGCTGTGTTTTAGCCGCAGGAGCGATCGAACCCTCGCCAGCAGTTCGTCCATTTCGACTGGTTTGCGGATGAAATCGTCTGCTCCCATGTCCAATCCCTGCACTACGCTGGCACTGTCGTGAGCAGTGATCAGCAAAATCGGCATAAAGGGCAATTCCTTATTTTCTCGGATTCGTTTAGTGACTTCGTAACCATCCATTCCCGGCATCATCACGTCTAGCAGTACCAAATCCGGGGGTGACTTGTCAATTTGACTCAAGGCCGAAAAGCCGTTTTCTGCCGTGCTAATTTCGTAACCTTCTTCTTCCAGGATTGTCTGCACCAACAAAACATTATCTGGTGCGTCATCTACAACCAGAATCCGATCGGCTTTTGTGGCATTGGGAACAGATAAATAACTCATTTAATTGCTAGCCTGGAAATATTTTTTCAACTTTAATATGGTATCCAACCTATGATTTCACATTTTTACACTTGTTAACTCTGTCATAAGGAATATCTCACAACTTTATCAAATCTTTTTACTTTTTATCAGTCGGATGTAATATAATCTACTACTTAGTTGTCATCGTATGCACACCGTCCCAATCATCGGGCGGGGGTACTTCCAAATAGCTCAGGGATCGGTCGAGGTGAACTTCCACAGGTCGATCGCTGGGTCGCATTGCTAAAGCCGCTTCAAAATAACTAATAGCTTTCTGAAAATTTCTAGCAATATAAGCATCCCTACCGTTACTATAAAGTTCCAAAAACCGAACGGTTTCCCCATCAATGGGTTCAGAACTATTTTGCAGCAACTCGTAAATACCAACTGGTTGATTTTTGCCCTTAACCCGCACCTTGTCTAACTCTCGCACCCAAATTCCTTCGCGACACAAACTGTATGTAAATTCGCTCAAAATTATATCGCATCCGTACTCCTTTGTAAGCTGTTCCAATCGCGAACTCAAATTCACCGCATCCCCAATTACCGTGTAATCCATGCGCTTTTGGGAACCAATATTTCCCGAAACCACCTCTCCGGAACTAATTCCAATTCCGAAGCGAAATGGATCTTCGCCGGGGCGAGAATCATTAAACTCTTTCAAACGCCGGCGCATATCTAAAGCCGACTGCACCGCCATCCAACCGTGGCTTTCCGGGGGATTCAGCGGCAGGGGCGCGCCGAACACGGCCATTAAAGCATCGCCGATAAACTTGTCTAAAGTGCCTTCGTAGTGGAAAACGGCCTCCACCATCGTCTCAAAATATTCGTTCAGCAGGGATACCACATCGGAGGCTCCCAAATTTTCGGTCAGCGTGGTGTAGCCGCGAATGTCGGAAAATAAAATAGTCACTTCTTTGCGTTCGCCCACCATCAGGGCGCCTTCACCCAAGGCCATCACTTTATCTACGACTCCAGGAGTCAGATAGCGGTACATCGTATTTTTCATCCGCTTTTCGCGGCTGATGTCTTCGAGTACCACTAAACCGCCGCGCACGCCGCCCTCTGGATTGATCAGCGGGTTGACAGTCAAATTCAAACTACGTTCAATTAGTTTAATTCGAGAGGCGGGGATGGGTAGCGGACAATAAGGGTGATACAGGGCAGAATTTCGCAGCGCAAATAGAGATTGGGCATTAGCTAATTCTGCCAGCGCTACTTCCTCAGTCCACGCGCGGTTTTCTCCCCAAGCGTAATATAAATTAGGGTCAGTGCGATCGGGCACGGCCAAAATATAACTTTCTTCTTGTTCTTCTTCTTCTTTTTGTTGGGAATTTAGCGTTTTTTCTACCAACAGTCCCACCGTTAAACTTTGTTCGGGAACGTAATGTCTGGCAGCATGGTTGAGACTGTCTTCGAGTCGAAATTGCAAATTTTCGATCGGCACAACTTCCCAAACATAGCGATTCACCAGTTTATCTTCCCAAATCTGGGGATTGTGTTTGCTTTTAGCTTGATTTACCGGACAGCCCAACAATTCTAGGGCTGCTTCGTTGATAGTTACAACTCGCCCCTGTAAATCGGTGGAAATTACTGCATCTGAAAGACTTTGCAGCATATCTTTTTGATACTGCTTTTCCACCATCACGTTTTGAAACAGTTGAGAATTTTGCAGCGCCATTCCCGCTTGGGAATTAAACGCTCGCAAAAACTCTTCGTCGGAAGGGGTGAAACTACCTTGGTTCTTATTAATTAGCTGAGTCACCCCGATCAGCTCACCTTTAGCGTTATGCACCGGCATACACAAGACAGTCCGAGTGCGGTATCCCGTTTGCCCGTCTGTAGAGGGGTCAAAGCGGGGATCGTCGTAAGCATCTGTAATATTTAGAGGTTGACCGGTCGAAGCCACGTAGCCAGCAATTCCCTTATTAGCAGGAATGCGGAGATCTACCATCGTTTTGCCGTCAGCCTTGGCGACTTTTGTCCAAAGTTCGTTGGTTTCCCGATTTAACAAAAATAGCGTGCTGCGATCGGCCTGCATCAAGTCGCGAGCTTGATCCATGACAGAGCGCAAAGTTGTTTCCAAGTCAAGACTTTGACCCAAAGTAGTGGTGGCTCTCAACAGTGCGGCAACCCCTCGCTGGTTGCGGGCGACGACGTAGAAAGACTGACAGCTTTCGAGAATAATCCCGATCGAATCTGCAAAAGCCTGGAACTGCTGTTCGTCTTCCTCGCTAAAGGGGGCATCTCCAGCTTTATTTAACAGTCTGACCACCGCCACGGGTTCCTGTTGGCTCTTGCTGCTAAAAATCGGCATACAGAGGATGGTCTCGATGTGGTAGCCCGGTGGTTCGTCTACTTCGGTATTAAAATACTCGTGGGATCGAGCTTCGGCGACATTGATCGATTTTCCGGTTGTTGCTACGTAGCCTAAAATGCCTGCATCCATCGGCAATCGCACTTCTACATCTTCGCCCGTAAGTGGATCGACTGTTTTGTGCCACAGTTGATTTTTGTTCGAGTCCACCAAAAAAATTGTTGTCCGGTCTGCTTGCAAAATTTGACCAATTTTCACAGTGAAGGCATCTAAAAGTTGCTCTAAGAGACTTTCGAGTGCTTCATTGTTAATCAGGTCCATCGCCCGGATAAATTGCTGAAATTCAGCCGTGATAAAGTCCAGCAGGCACACTAATTCAGGAACTGGCAAGCTCTTAACACGGGAGGTCAATGCCCCCATAAAATTGACTTGAGTCAGTGTAGCCAGAACGCTACCAGTATTGGAGAATGTCATGATTAACTGCTTGCTCAGATGGGTAGACTGACCGCAGGTCGATCTGCGCGAGATTCGGCGGCGGTGCAAACTCTTGAATTTGTTTGCAAGCGCATCGGCACTCGCTTGTCGCTTTGATGAATCGTGAGTTCAAAAGTGGCGCACGCAACTTCAGTTTGCTTGTTATGTATGCTCGATCGATCTTTTTTCCAACCTCGATACTGATGAGGGTTCGTCAATTCAAGCTGAACTTGAGTTCGCAAAACAGAAGGCCTGAAAATTAGGTTACAGGCTTTAGTTCGATCGACAGTGCAATGTAGATTTGACGTTCTGTGCTCGGCCCCAGCGCGCGGTGTTACTGTTTTAGCGCACTCGGCGACCGTATCCGGTCAGGTAAAGGGCGCTATGAAAGCAGCGCGCAAGGCATTCCTACAGAGCTTACTCATAGTTTAATGGTAAACGCAACAGCAGGATAGCGACGGTAATTTATGCAGCAAAAAAGTTCGATCGGTCTTTGAAAACATCCCTCCTCACTACCAACTGACGATCGAACAGGGAAGCTAAGCTGGCGGTGATGTTTAAAGGTGCTACAGATCCTGACATTTAGGCCGCTCTGGGCACAGACTGGGCAAACACCACTGATTGATAGTAGCGCTGCAGTTGTGCGGCAGCAGCGGCCCAACCCCAGCGTTCAGCTTCTCGGCGAGCGTTATGGCGTAGGGTTTCCCGTTCTTCAGGATTCGCAAACAGACGCTTGGTGGCGACGAGTGCTCCTTCTTCGTCGGCGGGGTCAAATAAATATCCGTTAACACCGTCAGTGACGATATCGGGAATTCCGCCGCTGCGCGCCGCCACTACAGGCGTCCCCGCAGCCATTGCTTCTAGGAGCACTAAGCCCAGGGTTTCGGTGCGGGAGGGAAAAATGAAGGCGTCGGCAGATGCGTAAGCTCTTGCGAGTTCTTGCCCCTTGAGGTAGCCGACAAAATTGGTGGGTGTACCGGCAAAATATTGTTCAAGGGTTTGCCGATGCGGGCCGTCTCCCACTAAGGCGAGGCGGGCATCGGGAATCGCTGCGAGGACTGGTTTGATGCGTTCGATTTCTTTTTCTGCACCGAGGCGGCCGACGTACAGCAGCAGGGGGCTGTCTGGGTTATTTGCAGAAAGGCGCGATCGCATTTCTCGACTTGCCAATTCCGGGACAAACATTTCAGTATCTACGCCCCGCTGCCACAAATCTACTCGCTCAATGCCGTGGGTTCTCAATTCTTCCACCATTGCTGTAGAAGTACACAGATTCAATTCTGCTTGGTTGTGGGCACCTTTGAGCAATTCCCACAATAAAGGTTCGAGGACTCCAAAACCGTAATGGTGCAAATATTTCGGCAAATGCGTGTGGTAAGAAGCCAAAATCGGAATGTTGAACTTTTTCCCGTAATATATACCCCCCAATCCCAAAATAGCGGGATTGACAACGTGAATAATATCCGGTTTAAACTGCTCTAATTGGCGACCGACAGCCGGAGAAGGAAGTGCCATTTTCAGTTCCGGGTACATCGGCAAAGGCAAGCCCTCCACACCGTAAACTCGGGCGCCTTTGTATTCTTTGATCCCGTAATCTGGAGAAAATATCAGAACTTGTTCGCCCGATCGCTGCAAGTGATCTACAGTGTGAATCAGGCGCGTCACAATGCCGTCTATTTTCGGCAAAAATGTTTCAGTGAACAGAGCAATTTTCATAAAAATAAGTTACTTAGGGAGCCGATAATCATAGCCAGAGGCCAAGGTCATCGGTAACAGGATACACTGTGTCGCGGGGAGTAAGTCATGGCGCGCGATCGGCTGCTTTTCTACACTTCTTCTTTCTGTTGCACTACCGCTAATTCCGAGCGAGAGGTTTTTGGGGTAAGATCCAAATTCCCTGAATGCGAATAGATAAAATTATCCCACCTAAAAGCAATCCCACACCTTTGGCAAAGCAATTAATTCTGTGAATTTCCTGTGCAGTTTTAGCAATTAACATTTCTTTTTCCGCAGCATAAGGCGCTTCGCTAACAGGCGCGGTAATTTTGATAACTCGCGGTTAGTGCAGCCCATTCCGGTATTAAATAATAATAACGAACTGCACTGGCTGAAAATCTCGGCAGAACAACGAAAAGCAACAGAATAATATTGCGAATTTCTACGACATTTTTTTCCAAAAAGCCAGCATTAAAAACCTTATGGATTTTTTTTAATTAACCGCAGAGGACACAGAGGACACAGAGAAAGAGATAAAAAAGATAGATTATCGTAATATACAGCAAACTCCATTCAGAACTTGCGAACCCTTCTCCTCTCTTCCCTTCTTTTCTCTTACTTCGCGCCCTTCGCGCCTTCGCGGTTCGTTAAAAAGCTCTTTCCCCGCAGGTAGAGGTCTGAACTTACTTCCAAGAAACCTTCGGCAAAATCTGGTTTTTATCGACACGGTGCTGATATTTTGTAGCAAAATTCAGCAGAGAATCGAGCAGGGAATCTGAGAGATAGTGCGGTTGCAAACCGAGGTCTAGCAAATTGGTGTTTTTGGCATTGAAATAATGTTCTTCTTTCTCGACTCTGGGATTTTCGATGTTGTTGATTTCTACTTTTAATCCCATTGCCATGCCTGCTTTTTGCACCAAGGAGGCTAAGTCGCCGACGCTGAATTGTTCGGTGAATTGGTTGAAGACGCGGAATTGTCCGGCTTCGGCGGGGTTGGCTAGAGCCAATTCCACGCACCGCACGGTATCCCGAATGTCTAAGAAGCTGCGGGTTTGTCCGCCACTGCCATAAACTGTCAGAGGATGACCGATCGCAGCTTGGATGCAAAATCTGTTCAATGCTGTCCCGAATACTCCGTCGTAGTCCAAACGGTTGATCAACAGTTCGTCCATGCCGGTTTCATCTGTGAGCACGCCGTAGACTACGCCCTGATTTAAGTCGGTGGCTCTTAAACCCCAGATTTTGCAAGCAAAATGGATGTTGTGGGAGTCGTGGACTTTTGACAGGTGGTAGAAACTGCCTGGTTGTTTGGGATAGGGTAGTGTATCCTTGCGACCGTTGTGTTCGATCGTGATGTAGCCTTCTTCAATGTCAATATTCGGCGTGCCGTATTCGCCCATTGTCCCTAATTTCACTAGGTGACAATCGGGGAAGTCTTCGCGGATGGCGTACAGCAGGTTGAGTGTCCCGACGACGTTATTGACTTGGGTGAGGACTGCGTGTTCGCGATCGATCATTGAGAAAGGTGCCGAACGCTGTTCGCCGAAATGGACGATCGCCTCTGGTGCAAATTTTCTCATGCTTTTGCTGAGAAAATCGTAGTTGGTGATGTCACCGACGAACAAGTCGATCGACTTGCCCGTTAAATCTTGCCATCGCTGGAGTCGTTGCTGAATCGGTGCGATGGGAGTGAGGGTGTCGCTGCACAGTTCCAGATCCCAGTGCCGCCTCACGAAGCTGTCGAGGATGCCAACTTCGTAACCTTTGTTAGAAAGGTAGAGTGCGGTTGCCCAACCGCAATAGCCATCGCCACCAATAACCAGGACTTTCATAAATCAACGGTGAATCTTGCTTGCCAATACTGGGTTAATGTACCAGGTATTGGTGCATTCTGAACCTTTAATAAGCGCGTGTTCGCCCAGGAAGGACTCTGTTTTTTTGGATTAACCCGGAATTTCGTCGGCGAAACTGGCCCGGCGGGTGAATTCAAAGGGGCCAGCCTGGGCTCCCCAGACGTGGGCGTCGGTTTCTGGGTCGCGCCCGCGATCGTGGCTAATAAATTTGTCTTGGTCAATCTCGAATTCGCTGTCTAGATAGGTTTTTTTGCCCTTTCTGACCACCATGCAGCCTTTTCCGGGTTCGACAGACCCTTTGAAGCTGTTGCCCGTCCACTGCGTAATAAAGGTGCAGCCAGGAAGTAGAGTCAGTTGTTCTTTTTTGATTTCTTGCAGCCGTTGCGGGTCGCGGGCCGCGCCGTAGAATTGTTCTTCGTTTTCTATGGCATAATTTTCGATGTCGATTCGATCGCCCACTGGGACTAATTTCAAAACTCGGACTCGGTACGGTACGTGCAGTTCAATATCGTAGGCTTGTTCTAGGTACAAGCTGATCCCATCCAGAACTTCGATCGGCAAAGGCCTCATGCAGACGCGGATGTGGGCGAAGAATGGCGGGTTTTCAAAGGCTTGGGCTTGGTTGCTGAAGTCGGCGGCCATCCAGCGGGCGAGGGTGACGATATCGGTGGAATGAGACATATCGATTTTCGATTTTAGATTTTAGATTTTGGATTGGGGGAGTAGAAGTTATTTTAGGGGATAGCGGGCGATCGGCTATAGAAGGTAGTTATATGCTTTACGAACCAGTAAAGAAAAGGTGGCGATAAGTACGGCATTAATCAACGTATCCCATTAGCGAGATCGTCCTTTTCTTCTACCAGCGCTGGAATTTTTAGTCTAACTCGCCCCATTGGTGCGCCTTCAATCTTCCAAAATCTCGACCAAATCTTCCATTGTCAAGTCGAAGGCGCGGGCAATTTTGTAGACAGCAGAAAGATCGACTGTATTCAAAGCATCGCGCCTCCCCTAGCTTCTGACAGTGTTGTAGTTGACTCCCGAGCGATCGGCAACTTCTTTGAACGTCCAACCCTTTTGCTCAGCTAGTTCTCGAATCCGCAATCTAACATATCCCATTAGCGCGAGCGCCCTTACTATTCCAAAAACTCGACCAAATCTTCAATCATGACATCAAAAGCAAGGGCGATCTTCTGAACGGCACTCAGATCGACCATACTCATCCCATCATCGCGTCTAGCGTACCCTTTAACCGTGTTGTAATTAACCCCTGAGCGATCTGCCACGTCTTGCAGCGTCCAGCCCTTTTCTTCTGCCAACTCTCGAATCTTTAGTCTAACTCGCCCCATTTTGCCCTTGACAACAGGTTAGATTTAACCTTAAACTGTAAAAAATTCAAAACGATCGCCCTCCTAGCCTCGAAAACTTAAGGGCGATCGCCTTTTCTATCACACCCCGCGTTTGCGGGGAACGATTACCCTATGATACCAACATCCAAGCCCAAATTAAACACTCATCCCTGGTGTATCGTGCGACAATTGCCAAATATGCAGCGATTGGTGGTTGCTCGGTTCCACCGTCGGGGCGATGCGGAGGGATATATCCAGATTTTACAGCGGTTGTTGCCGACGGCTAAACACGCGATCGTTTTTGATACGACTGGGGCTGAGAAATTGCCACAAGTGCGATCGACTCAATTAGAACGAATCTTGTAATTAATCAGGAGCGATCGTGTTTTATAGCAAGTGCGATCGCTCTTTCCTTAAATTCACTTAACAACGGATAAGCTACAATATTCCAAGAGTATCTGAGAGCTGTTATTCCTATGAATACTCAATTAATGGTAAAACCTTCTTCTTTGATACCCCAAGGCATCAAAATGGTAGAATTTGGGAATATTTACTTATTCAGATTTACCGACGATATCCAATCTCGCATGGAAGAACTGCTAGAGAGAAAAAGACTAGATTTGTTAACTGTCGATGAAATTCCCGAATTAGCTGGCATCATCGAACTATCCCGAATTTTTACCTTGATTAACGCCCAACTTTCCACTCAAGCTAAATGGTGTCCGATCGCACTCGACAATTTATACGACAACGAGCTAAATATCTCTGCGAATACTGCCACTCTCCAGAATATCTAAGCCCAGATCGCTTTACCATAGATCATCTCATGCCCAAATCTCTAGGCGGATCTGATGACAGTGAAAATTTAGCATTAGCTTGCCGTCGCTGCAACGAACGCCACTACAATTTTACCAACGGAATTGACCAGGAAACTCAGCAAGAATGTTTATTATTTAATCCTCGTCAGCAGCAGTGGTCAGAACATTTTATCTGGACAGCAGATGGCCTAAATATTGTCCCTAAAACTCCCATAGGTCGAGCAACTTGCAATCGGCTTGACCTTAATGATGAACGTTATGATGAAGAGGATTCGATTCGGCGATCGCGCAGGTTTTGGGTAGAAGGTGGTTGGCATCCACCTGCTGAAGATGCTCGTCAATTAGAATAAGCACGATCGTTCAATCCAAAAGTTTTATGAAATGAAGCATTTGCGCCGTCAATCTACAGATAAACCTAGAGATTTTTGGCGCAAATACGTTGTCGAACTGATACTTTTGCCAGAGATTAAATCCTCTGGTTGAAACATCTAAATTAGCAAATTAGATGAGTTTGACAGCCCGCAGACCAAACATCAGCACTGTCGCCAAGCCGATCATGCCGCCAAAGATCCCAAAATAAGTTATTGCTCCGCTAAGAGTCATGGCAATTTCTCCAAAACAATCAATAAAAAGACATATAAGAACTATAATCTAAAATCTAATATCTAAATTAGATAAATATGCAATCCATAATTAAAGTTGACTTGGGGCCACAATCTTACAATGTTTGCGTGCGATCGGGCGGTTTAGACGAACTCGGCAGTCTGATGGGCGATTTAAGTTTGGGCAAAAAAGTGCTGCTGGTGTCGAATCAGTCGATTTTTCGGCAGTACGGCGAAAGAGCAACAGCAGCCCTCGAATCAGCCGGTCTGGAAGTCAGTAGCTGCATTTTACCACCGGGAGAACAGTACAAAACTTTAAATTCGGTACAGAAAATTTACGGTGCGGCTTTGGAAAACCGCTTAGAACGTTCCTCGACAATGGTGGCTTTGGGCGGCGGGGTGGTTGGCGATATGACGGGTTTTGCGGCGGCGACTTGGCTGCGGGGAATTAATGTCGTGCAGGTTCCGACTTCGCTGCTGGCGATGGTTGATGCTTCTATCGGCGGCAAAACGGGGGTAAATCATCCTTTAGGGAAGAATTTAATCGGGGCTTTTCACCAGCCACGTTTGGTTTTGATTGACCCGGATGTACTCAAAACTCTGCCGGCGAGGGAGTTTCGGTCGGCGATGGCGGAAGTCATCAAGTACGGGGTGATTTGGGATGCTGAACTTTTCGGGAAGTTGGAGAATTGCAAGCGTTTGGATCAAATGCGCTATGTGAAGGCGGATTTGTTGGCAGAAATTTTGAGCAGGTCTTGCCAAGCTAAGGCTGAGGTGGTCAGCAAAGACGAGAAGGAATCGGGTTTGCGGGCGATTTTGAATTACGGACACACCATCGGTCATGCTGTGGAAAGTTTGACCAATTACAAGGTGATCAATCACGGGGAAGGAGTGGCTATCGGCATGGCTGCGTCAAGCCGGTTGGCTGTGGAGTTGGGAATGTGGGATGCTGAGTACGATCGCCGCCAGTCTGCTTTACTTGAAAAAGCGGGTTTACCTGCCAAATTGCCGGCGGGTGTGGATGTTGAGGAAATTTTGCATACTTTGCAACTGGACAAGAAGGTGCAGGATGGCAAGGTGCGGTTTGTGCTGCCGGTGCGCTTGGGTGAGGCTGCTGTGAGCGATCGGGTGGATGGGGATTTGATTATACAAGTTTTGAAGGAAATGCTTTAGATTCTCGTTTTTGGGGGTGTTTAACCGCCGCTGAACGCTGATTCACGCCGATCGCCCAAGATTTTTTTTCTTTCAATCGGCGATCGGCGGTTGAGTTTAGGATTCGCTGGATCGCGAATTAATTTCCTCCAAGATTTTCTCTACTCTGTTAGCAGCTTGAGTTCTACCTTGCTTGATAAATAACTCCTTAGCTTTTTTGAGGCTGGCTACCGCCTCCGCTTGGTTTTCCTTGTCTCCTTGCTGGTACAAACCGACTCCTAAATTGTTTAAAGCATCGGGATATCGATCGTTAATTTTAACGGCTTGTCTCCACTGAACAATTGCCTCGGGCAACTGCCCCTGACTTGCCATCGCCACGCCTAAATCGTTGTGAGCTTTGGCGTGCTTCGGGTTGACTTCAATTGCTTTTTGGAATAGAACGATCGCCTCGCTCATTTTACCTTGCCCCGACAGCATAGTTCCCAACTTGTAATAAGCATCCGCTTCTTTGGGATAGCGAGCGATTAGTTGTCGGTACAAAGCTTCGGCATTGACAGCGTTTCCTTGACCGTAAAGGTCGTTGGCAGTTCTCAAACCCACGGTGTAGCCTTTACCTACAACTTGGCACTTTTTCTCGGAGTTGCCTTCCTGCTTGCAAATCCTGAGTTCGTCTCCCTTCATCTCGTAGGACATAACTTCCCGAACAGCAGGGCCTCGGCGTGGGGGCTGCAAGTTCTGCGACTGCAAGTTTTGCGAGAGTTGCAGGGCGATTGTCTCAGCCCCGGCCGGTTCGGCCACTGCGACACTCCAGATTCCTGCACCCACCAAAATGCTTGGGGCAATCCACCTCAAAGGTTTTAACCAGGGAAACTCTCGATCGTTTTTCATGTCTTTTGTGGAAACGTGTTGTTGATATCCTGGGTTTCACTAGCGCCGTAAGAGTCGGAGCCGATGGGGCCCACCCGATGAAATAGTTAGTTATTAACAGATACATTTAACCCGGCAATTCCCGGAAGTCCGAGATTGCTGAGTATGGTAAGACTTGGAAATCAGCAAGAATTCCAGTCAAAGAGGTATCTCTCAAAGCTTTCAACAAAATGTTAAAAGCGCCATTGGTATCCCGGTCTAGTTTGTGACCGCAGGAGGGGCAAGCAAAATGCTTTTTGCCTCCTAGTTTTGTATGAATGTGACCGCACTTTGAACAGGTCTTAGATGTATACTCTTCTGTTACGTCTACTACAACACAACCATGTTTGGCTGCTTGATGCTTCAACGTTTGTTTGAATTTATAGTGACTCAAAGTCACCATCGCTCTAGCTGTTTTCGCAGTCAGGCGACGCTTGCCTTTCTTCACCATCTGCTGAGTCTCGAAAGTCGGCAGAAAGATTACCTTGTATTTGTCACACAGATATTTCGCCGTTTTTTTGTGCAATTCAGAAACCAAATTTTTAATTTGGTTTCTGATTTTAGATGCAGCTTTTCTCAAGCAATAGCGAAGTCGTTTAAAACTTCTCCCCTTGCTGTTGCCGATTCGACTCATTATTTTATCTAGATGCCTAGCAAGACGGTAGATTCTGCCAATATCATACTTGCCCACCTCTAGTACCTCCTGCCCGTCGAAACCCGTCATAAAAGTTCTTACACCGGGGTCGAGTGCCACAGCCAGTCTTGAGTCTGTCGCAGCAGGCTTGCTTTGCTTGACTGCATAACTTACAAACCACTGACCGTTAATTAAGCTTAGGCTTGGCTCGTGCTGCATGACATCCAAAATTGGTTCTGCTGACTTAAAGCTTAAGCCTTTGGTCCCTTGAGGGTAAAACGTACTTGATTTCCAGTTGTCAGTTTGAAATCTAATGGTTTGAGACGTATCTCGACAGGTTCTGAATTTAGCTGAACCTCCCGACTTTTTAGCAGCTTTGTGGGCTTCAAATGCTTGAAATACTGCTAGCTGTCTGGGATTGTAAGGTTGTAGTTTTACCCAATCTGGCGCGCTATCCATAATCTGCTTTCGCAGAGCGTATTTACCAATTTTCTGGGTTTTGAGGATAGCAATTGCTTGGTTGTAACACCACCGACTAGCAGCTATCCAAGTTCTCCAGGTTGCTGCTAATTTCGTTTCCGGGTAAACTCGGATCTTCTTTGATAGTAGATTTGTACTTGCGGAGTCCGTACAATCGGCAACTGAATACGTGGATGATGGCAAGGATATCTTCAATGATTTCTCTTTCTGGAGATAGTTCTGTGCGACCGAGAACCACGAGTTTGCAATCGTTTTGTTCGCACACCCCTCTGATGAGGTCACAACCAAACCTTGCGAGTCGGTCAAGGTGGAAGACCACAATTGGGCTGATAGTTCCTGACATGACTTGTCCCAAAAGGGCAAGAAGACTTTTTCTTTTGAAATTGAGTCCCCCTCCGATATCTTGGAAGACTTGGCCTTGCGGGTAGATTCCTTGGAGGTAGCTGATTTGTCGGTTGAGGTCTTCTTTTTGTGTGGCCCTGCTAACTCGGCAGTAGAGGGCGGTGATTCTTGGATGGAGTCCGTCACTGAACACTGAGTCAATGTCGTAACGTCGCTGGTTGGTAGGAGTTCTAATTGTCTTGATTTTTCCTGCTTCGTCCCAGTTTCTAAGGGTCTTTTGGGAAACCGAGAGGAGTTTACAGGCTTCTCGGGGGGTGACTCAAGCGAGTCATGATGGTTGTTTTTTGCTGGCATCTCCTATGGTATCCTGTTTGGTCGGGTTGTTCCGGGAATTTACAAAAAATAATTTACCTTGTCGCAACAGTCGAGATATTTTAGCACTGCGGGGCCGAGTTTGAGTTAAATTAGAGTAGAATTCCGATCGATTCTCAGTCAACCTTAGCAGGAAAATAGAAATGGGGCAGTCTATTCTTACCATGCTCTTTGCGCTCATCCTCGGCTACGCTGTTAACTCAAGCGTCAAAATAGTCAGCGGTGGCGACGAAGCTTTAGTGGAACGTTTGGGTCAATACAAGCGCACCCTCAAGCCAGGATTCCACTTTATCAGTCCCCTGGTCGAAAAAGTCGTCTGCGTGGACACAAGCCGTGAAAGAGTTTTAGACATTAAACCTCAGTCAGCAATCACGGGAGATAATGTGGCTCTCGAAGTCGATGCCGTTGTGTATTGGCGGGTTGTCAATTTACAGAAAGCTTATTATGGAATCGATCAAATTGAAAATGCGATCGCCAACTTAGTTTTAACGACGTTTCGCGCTGAAATTGGTCGATTGCCCATGCAAGACATCTTGGGTTCCCGAGATGACATGAATAAAAAGTTACTCAAAAAGTTGGACGAAGCTACCGAAACTTGGGGTGTCAAAGTAATTCGGGTGGAAATTCAAAGCATTACACCTCCGAAAAGGGTGCAAGAAGCTATGGAATTGGAGCGCGCTACCAAGAGCGAGTGGCAAGCAATGGTCAATAAGGCGATCGGTACTAAGGAGTACATGAGGCTCTTAGTTGAAGCTTTAGACTCCCATCCGAATAGCAAGCAAGTTTTGAATTACTTAGTAACGGAAAAATACTTAGACGCTCAACAAAAATTGGGCGAAAGCGACAATGCCAAAATTCTGTTTATGGACCCCAGAAGCATGAGCGAAGCTCTGGGCGAACTGATGGGTTCTATGCCCGATGTGATTCATTCTGAGGGCGGGGAAATGAAAGTTATTGATACTCCCACTTCTCAAGACTGATTTCTGAAGATAGCGTCGGCAACCAGACAAACATCGTGCATTTCTCTGACATCGTGAACTCGCAAGATATCTGCCAAATTTGCGATCGCACCTGTACAAGCCGCCGCTGTCCCCCAAACTCTTTGTTTCGCTTCTGGCTGATTCAAAATGTGACCGATGAAGCTTTTTCGCGATACTCCGACTAAAATCGGACAGTTTAAAACACGGAATTTTCGCAACTCTCGCAGAATTTCTAAGTTTTGACTGTAATTCTTAGCAAAGCCAATACCAGGGTCGAGAATTATTTGAGATTTGTCAATCCCCGCCGCAACTGCTGCCGCAATTCGACTCTCGAAAAATTCCCCAATTTCCCCGATTAAATCCCGATAATCTGTCATTTGTTGCATCGTCTGGGGAGTTCCCCGAATGTGCATCAAAATTATTGGCACTTTTAACTGAGCAACCGTTGACAGCATTTCCGAGTCAAAAGTCGCTCCCGAAATATCATTGATGATATCAGCTCCCGCCTCTACCGCAGCTTTCGCAACCTGCGCTCTGGTAGTATCGACTGAAATAGGAACTGAGCCAAAAATATCGGCTTTTTGTCGCAGTGTTTGTACTACAGGTATAACGCGATCGATCTCATCTCCTAATGATATTTCCACTGCACCGGGCCGAGTAGATTGACCGCCAATATCAATAATATCAACTCCACATTTTACCATGTTTTCCGCTTGCGCCAAAGCAGATTCTATGGTATAGAAATCTCCGCCGTCACTAAAACTGTCAGGGGTTACGTTCAAAACGCCCATTAAATAAGTGCGTTTTCCCCAATCAAAAACTTTATTTCTAATGGTAATTTTTTCTGGGTTATTTGTCATGGCGATCGTGGGATTTGATATCTGACTGAACGCACGGGTAGCCAGAAACCGGGTTTTTTCACGACAATATTTCGTTTCCACCCACAGATTCTGTAAAAAACCCGGTTTCTTTGAGTCTTAATGCGTCCAAGACTGTTCAACCAAAACTCAACCAGCTAAAAACAGTATCAACTGTCAATTCTAATTCAATTTTATCAATTATTGGCAACCGAGCTGCACCTTTGTACAGTTCTACTTTTTGTCCTGGAAATACTGCCAAAATACTCTCTTCTTCTGGATCTAGTAACCACCCCAACTCAGTGCCGTTTCGCGAACAGTGGAGTAAGTTACTCAGCACTTTTGTTTGGCTTTGGTTTGGAGACAGAATTTCTATCGACCAGTCAGGATTAATGTCAAAGCGGTTAGCAATTCTACCCGACGGCAAAAAAGGAATTCTTTCCCATAGGAATACTGCTACATCTGGCACGATTGATGCCTCGCCAAAAGTGCAGCGCAACTCGGGAAAAGCATTGGCAATTTTCCGAGTTTTCGCTACTTGATTGATAGTCTTGCAGAGTTCACCTTGAAGTACGCTGTGTTCACCTTGAGGCATCGGCTTCTGAATGATTTCTCCCTCAAGAAATTCTGAGGCCGGTTCAGTTTCAGGAAGTTTGAGGAACTCGTCTAAGGCGGGTTTGGGTTTAACGATCGCAGTCATAGGTTAATTCTCCCGATCCGAGAAACACTGAACGGCACATCACAATTGTAGGCGATCGCTGTTTAATTCCCGCTGCCTTGTTCCAATTACCAATTAACAATTACCAATTAGCAATTAGCAATTACCTAATTACTGATAATTGACAATTCGAGCAAAACTCGCAGCTTCCAAACTCGCACCGCCTACCAGAACCCCGTCAATCTCAGGCATCGCCATAACTTCATCAATATTCTCCGGTTTAACAGAGCCACCGTACTGAATTGGCACGTCAGGATTAGTCAATTTACTGCGAATCAAACCAATAACTCGGTTAGCTTCCTTCGTTTCGCAAGTATCGCCAGTGCCAATGGCCCAAATCGGTTCGTAAGCAATTACCAATTTCTGCTGGTCAACACCAACCAAATCTTTTGCCAACTGAGAAAAAATGTGAGATTCAGTTTCCCCTGCATCTCGCTGCTGCTTGGTTTCCCCAACGCACAGAATCGGAATTAAATCGTATTTCTGAGCAGCTTTCAGCCGCAAATTCACCGTTTCGTCAGTTTCCCCAAAATATTGGCGCCGTTCGCTGTGGCCGATGATGACATAACGGACACCAAGTTCACTAAGCATTGGCCCGGAAATTTCCCCAGTAAAAGCTCCAGACTCTTGCCAGTGAACGTTCTGAGCACCGAGTCTAATCCGGCTGCCGTGCAAATTTTTCGAGAGGACAGCCAAGGAAGTGAAGGGAACGCAAAGCACGACTTCCCGTTCCTCTGGGGTTTCCGTCAGGCAGGACATGAATCCTTGAAGAAATTCTAGGGATTCAGTCCTAGTTTTGTACATTTTCCAGTTGCCAGCAATAACTATTTTCCGCACGGGTGACTCAGTAGCTCTGTGAACATCAAAATCAGGCAAATTATAGTGTAAAGCTTTAGGGTACATTTCGAGCCCTTATTGCCCAAACTCAATACGAGCTTGCTCAACTAAGTCAACGGTGACGACTTCGGTTTCGGCTTCGCGGGCCAACTGCTCGATGCGGACGCGAGCTTGTCCCCGGACAAAATAGGGAATATTTTTCAGCTTCGCCTTGGCTTCTGGCGTCCATTTTAGATCATCGGAAAATTCGGAATCGGGCATGGCGTTTTGAGCGATCGACTACAAGCCTTCATGTATCAGGCTTTGATGGAAAGCCTGGATGTATTAAATTTACCACGAGTTGCGATCGCCCCACACCTTCTCACTTTGCCTTAAATTTGTTGCCTAAAATAGCCGACGCCTCTTGTAAAAGCTGATTCTGCTCTTGTCGAATTGCCTCCAACCTTGTCAAAATATTAGCAAGTCGTTCTTGAGACTCCAAACTGTTTGATTCAACTCCCCTCACTTGTAAAGCTGAATTATTGTTGTATTCTAGATTCTTTGAAACCAAGGAGTTTACAGCCACTCCACCGAAATTACTTACAGATTTAGAGCCGAAACTCAAAACCCCTTGCATAAATTTTACAGGGCTTTGCAGAATAAATAACCAGCCTTTTGCAAACAAGCTACCTAAAGCCTGAAAAAAACCTAAGATACTCAATATAAATAGCAGCAAAATTGCTAAAGATACCAAGGGGTGATTCACCAACCAGAAGACGAGAGGGTGAGAATAAATCCAATCTTTAAT
Organism: Microcoleus sp. D3_18_C2; assembly: GCF_036702395.1. NCBI lineage: Bacteria > Bacillati > Cyanobacteriota > Cyanophyceae > Oscillatoriales > Microcoleaceae > Microcoleus > Microcoleus sp. D3_18_C2. The sequence continues at coordinate 28,803 of NZ_JAUBTG010000036.1, forward strand.
ATTACCATTGATAGCACTTTGGATGGCATTGGAAGCGGCATCACTCATATTTCCCGCCTTGTTAATGCTATCTTCTAATGAAGCCTTAGCCTTTTCTGTAGCTTGATTTACACTCTCTACAGCTTGGCTAGTGCTTTGATTCAGAGTATTGACCGCAGAGTTAGTAGTTTGATTAATAGTTTCTTTCTTCTGTTGCCACAGAGTGAGAAACAGCATCAACAGCTTTGTTGGTACTTTCACTGACGCGACTAACTGCTTGATTCGCGACTTCCGATATAGAAATTCTAGTTTTTTCTGTTTTTTCCGCTACAGTACCTAAAGCATTGTTCGTAGCTTGATTAACAGTATTAACGGCAGAATTCGTAGTTTGAGTGAGAGCTTCTTTTGCCTGAGATTCAGTTTCGGAGAGAGAAGATTTGGGAGCATCTCATATTTGTAAAAATACTTCTTCTGGCTCCTTCCTTCTGCCTCTTTCCTTCTGCCTCCTGCCTCCTGCCTCCTGCCTCCTGCCTCCTGCCTCAAAACTCCAATTTCTAGCGGAGGGCTGCAAAGGTGAGATGCTCCCGAAGATTTAGCTTCTGCTGTTGCTTCGGAAACAGAATTCACTGCTTTTCCGACTTGTTCCGTCCAAACTTCTTTCGTTTTTTGAACGCTTTGAGAAAAATTTTGAGAAAAATCAGGGAGTGCTACTGCCATAGTAAGTGATCTCCATCAAGTTAATTGACTCTTTCCCAGTGATTATAGTATATAGCAATGCTTGCAGGAGTCATAAATTTTTTACCCCACTCCAACCCTCCCCGAACTCGCGGGGAGTCCGTAAGAAATTCACAAATGATGCGAGAATTGCTATAGTATAGCTTCCATACCCCCATGCTTTGAAAGATGGTGCCAACGCTTTGACGATGTGTTCCCTACTCAAGCCCAAAGACACGAGTTTATACACTATCTAGGGAATTATTGGGAGAAAAGAGACCAAAAACCTATCCCAGAGCGCGCAGAATGCTGTAAATGTTTCTTAACAAAGCTTACGCTTTTGTGCAGTCAGAGCTTCCTGGTGCGAACAAACGCTCAACCCAGGGCGAAGCTATACGTGAGAGTGTGACATCAGATGTATTTCCCAAAAATAGAGCGGACGATCGCTCAAAGATGAGGCCGGAATTTGATGCACCTGAAAAAGGCTGAATTAAGTTGAGAAATCTAGCATATTATGCCAGCGACGATCGCGCGATACCTGGCGATCGTTCGTCAAAGCTCGCTCGGCGTTGTAAAAACTGTTTAACGCCCCCAAAAATAATTACATATTTACAAAAATTAGCGCGAGTTACCAGACTTTCTCTCTCCCAAAAAAAGCGATAAATTTTAAGTAGACTGTGGTTGGTGGTTTAACAAACCCGACGCTGCCTAAGATGTTGTTGCGGAAGCTTAGCTGGTGTATAATTTATGACATATTTGCCCTATTTTCACTTTCTATCTCAAGCTCAAAATATGCTACGCTAAAATGTTTGCAGAGCTTAAGATACACCCTGACGTATGTATCAATCATTAGAAGACTCAGCCATTTCCACTAACCCATCTACGGCACCGTCCCCTCTAATTCTCATTGTGGATGACGATGCCTTGATTCGTTTGCAACTGCGACTGTATTTACAGAAGGAAAAATACCGAGTGGCCGAAGCTACTGATGGGTTGACAGGGCTAGTAGCTTATGAGGAAGTACATCCAGACCTGATCCTGCTAGATGCAGTGATGCCTACTATGGATGGTTTTGCTTGTTGTCAAAAATTATCTGAAGTGCCTCAGAGCGATCGCCCACCTATTTTGATGATTACTAGCTTAGAAGACAAAGAATCTGTCGATCGAGCGTTTGCAGCGGGAGCGGCTGACTATATCACTAAGCCGATTCACTGGGCTGTTTTGCGACAGAGAGTGCGAGGGTTGATTAAGCAATTCCATTTGCAACAGCAACAAACCCTACTTTACAACCAGCTAGAGGCCGCCAATCGACAATTAAAATACCTCGCGTCAATTGACGGTTTGACTCAGATTGCCAATCGCCGTCAGTTTGACCAACAGCTAGAGGAGGAGTGGCGACGCATGACGAGGCAGCAAACTCCTTTGTCACTAATTTTGTGTGATATCGATTTCTTCAAGCCTTACAACGATACTTATGGACACCAAGCAGGGGATCTATGTTTACAGCAAGTTGCGACAGCTCTCAATCGCAGTATTAATCGAGCGGGAGATTTAGTAGCACGTTATGGAGGTGAAGAATTTGTAGTGATTTTATCGGACACCGAGCTTGAGGGAGCCGTCCAAATCGTTAAGCAAATGCAGGATCGCATCCAAGATTTAGCAATAGTTCATAAGAGTTCTCCGCATCATTGTATTACGCTCAGTTTCGGTATTACCAGTGTTATTCCTAACCAAGAAAGCTTACCAGAAACTTTAATTGCTGCAGCCGATGCAGCACTTTATCAAGCAAAAGATAAAGGTCGTAATACTTTTTGTACCAACATTCATACAGTCAATGAATTTATCGGTTAAATTATAAGGGTAAAAACTATGTTTCTCGTCATTTGGAATGATTCGTTAACTATTGGTATTCCCGAAATTGACCGCCAGCATAAACAATGGATGGCTCTACTCAATACCTTAGTGGATGCCATGTTCGCAAACTGTGGAAAGGAAGAAATAAAAGGTATTGTAGATTTTTTAGACTTGTATGTAGCCCAACACTTCGGATTTGAAGAAACTTGTATGCAAAGATATAAATGCCCAGTTGCATCTAACAATGCAGCGGCGCATACCAAATTTATTAAAACACTGAGTGAAGTTAAGCAAGAGCTACAAACCAAAGGATCGAGCCTTTCGTTAGCGATTAAGCTTAATGAACAATTGCTAGATTGGTTCGTGAACCATATTAATAAAAAAGTCGATCGAGAACTCAAGTCCTGCATAAGTAAGCCTTAATTTTAGTCTTAGAGCCTAAATCATCGGTGGTGCGAGCTTCATGGAAACTGTCAGGTAAATAACAGATCGGCTCTATGGCGCTTTTTTTATTGGAATCAGGTCATATTCAGCAACTAGCGATTATAAAAGTTTATGGGAGGGGCTAGCTCAATGGGTAATAAAAGATGGTTAGGTGCGATCGCCCTTCTCATTGGTGCGGGTGTTCTGGGCAACTATTTCAGTTTGTCTCTTTTCTTTGGGGTTGATTTCCTCTTTGGCAGTATTCCCATACTGATTATTACTTACTACTTCGGCTTGGGCTGGGGAGGCTGGGCTGGTTTAATTGCAGGCAGCTATACTTATATCCTGTGGCATCATCCATACGCCACGATTATTTTGGTAATTGAGGCTCTGTTTGTAGGGTTTCTTTGCAAGAAGCGCAAACAGCCAAATATCCTTTTATTCGATGGGATTTACTGGTTCTTAATTGGAATGCCCCTCCTCTGGCTTTTCTACGGTCAAATGATGCACATGGAGGCGAATCAGACCATCCTCGTTATGTGCAAGCAAGCAGTCAACGGCATTTTTAATGCCTTAGTTGCCAGCTTAATCATTTCGTATGCGCCGATTTATAGGTGGATTGGTGCTTCAAAGCATCTCGCCCTCTCTTTACAACAAACTATTTTTCATCTGTTGGTAGCTTTTGTCTTTCTTCCAGGACTGATGCTATTAGTTTTTGATGGTAGATCCTTGGTAGGTCAAATCCAAACGACGGTGCAAACGGAGTTACGAACAAACGCAAAAAGTCTCACTAGCGCAATATCTAGATGGCATCAGCGACATCTCTTAGCTTTGAATACATTAGCTGAAAAATCGCTCATGCCTGAAGCCGGCACTGCTGCTAATACAGCGATTAAATCATCCGAGGAGCTACAACAAAACATTAGCCTGATCGAGCAGGTGTTGCCAGATTTCGACAAAATTTATGTTGCCGATTCATCGGGAACCATTTTAGCTACTTCTTCTCTTTTAAATCCAACCCGCCGGCGGTTGATGGAACAAAGCACGGAACATCAATCTCTAATTCCCCTGGCTCAAGAGCGGTTGAGACCTTGGATGACTCCTATCCACAAAGATATATTACTGGACGAACCTCATGTAGGATTGAATGTACCCCTGCAACTTCAAGGTAATTTTCTTGGGCTGGTCCACGGTTCATTAGGATTGAGCCAGATCAAAGCTCTCTACATTTTCCAGAGAAACAATCAGCAACTAGGCATTACATTGCTAGATCAAAACAACCGAGTCATTGCCAGTAATCAATCCGACCAAAAGCTTTTGACCAGTGTTCCGGGGTCAAAGGACGGCAGCACTCGCACCTTAGAGGGAACCTTGCAGCAGTGGCTTCCTAGCAAGGGCAAGAATCCGATGATCCGTTGGAAAAATTCTCTGTATATACAGGAATTTACCATTAGCCCCGCTCTGGACTGGAAATTACGCTTAGAAATTCCAGCCGATCCCTATGTAGAAAATTTACAAAATCGCTACAAGGCTGACTTGAGTATTCTACTCCTCGTCACAATGTTGGCATTTTTGTTTGCAACGCTGGTTAGCGAACGACTGGTCCAGCCATTATCCTATTTAGCTCGTGCGACTACTGACTTACCCAACAAGCTTTCAGAAGAAACATTTGAATGGAAACATAGCTCTGTTAGTGAAATCAATGAGCTTGCTGGCAATTTTCAATTGATGGCGATCGCGCTTTATCAAAAATTTAGGGAGATTAAACACGCCAACGCTACATTAGAACAGCGGGTTCAAGAACGAACGCAAAAATTATCCATAATCAATCGCTCTCTGAAAGCTGAAATTAAGAGACGTAAACAAGCCGAAACTGAACTAAGAACGAGAGAGGCGGCGATACGAGCTTTATATGAAGTCACTGCTACCCAAAATCTCAATTTTGAGCAGCGCATTCAAGCTTTGATTGACATGGGATGTCAGAATTTTGGGCTGGAAAGTGGCGTCTTGGCTCGTGTGCAAGATAACCGTTATGAGGTGATGGTTGTGCGATCGCCCGATGAAGTCCTGAAACCAGGTGATGTCTTTGATATTAAGCAAACTTTGTGCTGTGAAGCTTTAGACACAAATGAACCCCTAACCATCCAACATACAGGCACCTCAAAATGGCGTCACCATCCTGCCTATCTTGCCTTTGGCATGGAAGCTTATATTGGAACACGAGTTTTAGTTGCAGGCAAAGTCTACAGTACCCTCAGCTTTTCTAGTAAATCTCCCCGTGCAGACAGCTTTAAATCTGCCCATGTGGAATTACTGAAGCTGATGGCTCAGTGGATTGGTAGTGAAATCGAACGGCATCAGGCAGAAGTCGCTCTGCAAGCGAGTGAAGAGCGGTGGGAACTCGCCCTACGTGGTAGTAATGAAGGGGTATGGGATTGGAACGTCAACACTAATGAAGTATTCTTCTCGGCTCGCTGGAAAGAAATGTTGGGCTACGAAGACCATGAAATTTCCCATCACCTGGACGAATGGAGCAAGCGGGTGCATCCCGATGATCTCGGTTGCGTCTTGCAAATAATTCAAGATCACTTTGAGGGCAAAACTTCTTTTTATATTACAGAACATCGAGTTCTTTGTAAGGATGGGAGCTACAAGTGGATTCTGGCTCGAGGGCAGGCGCTTTCGGATGAAGCGGGCAAAGTTGTCCGTATGACTGGTTCTCAGAGCGATATTACCGATCGCAAAAACTTAGAGCAGGAAATTCAAGCCAGAGAGCAATTATTGAATGCTTTCTTTAAAGGAGCTTCCCTAGCAGGGGTGGGGCTGTGTATCCACGATCGGCAGTTTAAATTTTTACAAATCAATGAGGCACTAGCTGAATTTAATGGCCACTCTGTGGAGGCTCACTTAGGTAAGACAACCGAGGATATTTTGGGGGAATTTGCTCCTAGTGTAAATGCACTGTTACAACAGGTTTTAACGACAGGAAAACCTTCCATCAACTTGGAAATGAGCACAGCACTATCCAGTCAAACGGGTGTCAAGCGCCACTGGCTCGTTTCTCACTTTCCCATTTTCAAGGATGCAGAGCAGGGTATAGCAGTGGGTTGCATTCTAATTGAAATTAGCGATCGCAAACGAGCCGAAGCGGAACTGCAACAAATGAGTGCGGCGCTAGAAAATGCCGTGGCAGGGATTTCTCGGCTGAACCCTCAAGGACGCTATATCTCTGTCAATGTTACTTATGCTGCCATCTGTGGATATCAGCCCGAGGAAATGCTAGGGATGGAGTGGCAAAGAACCGTTCATCCTGAAGATGTTGAGAAGATGGGGGCTGCTTATGAGCAAATGTTGAGAGAGGGCAGAGTCGAAGCCGAAGCTAGGGGAATGCGAAAAAATGGCTCTAGCTTCTATAAACAAGTGGTGATGGTCTCTGCTTATGACGAGCAAAATGTGTTTGTTGGACATCATTGCTTCATGAAGGATATTAGCGATCGCAAGCAGGCAGAAGAAGCACTACAACGACAGTTGCAAAAAGCCCTACTGCTGAAGCAAATTACCCAAGAAATTCGTCAAAGCCTTAATGCTGAGCAGATATTTGCAACGGCTGCTATTCAGATTGGGCAAACTTTTGGGGTGAGTCGCTGTTTAATTAGCACATACCAGGACAATCCACTGCCTCAGTTTCCTGTCGTTGCAGAGTATCTAGCAGTGGGATGTGCCCCCAGCGGGGAGCATGACATTCTGGTGGCCAGTCCTGCTTATACAAAACGGTTGATGGCTCAAGATGAAGCGATCGCCTCCCCGGATGTCTACTGCGAATCATTGCTCACCTGTGCTCATTCAATTTGTACCAGTCTCAAATTGAGATCGACATTAGCAGTGCGAACCTCTTACCAAGGAGAACCGAATGGTGCCATTTGTTTGCACCAGTGCGATCGCTACCGTCATTGGACTACCGATCAAATCGAGTTGCTAGAATCAGTCGCGGCTCAAGTAGGAATTGCCCTAGCTCAAGCCCAATTACTAGAGCAAGAAACTCGACAACGAGAAGAATTAACTCTCAAAAACTTTGCCCTGGAGCAAACTAGACGGGAAGCAGAAGCTGCGAACCGAGCCAAAAGTGAGTTTCTGGCGATGATGAGCCATGAAATTCGCACTCCCATGAATGCGGTTATTGGTATGACGGGACTACTGCTGGATACAGAACTCAAGGCTCAACAGCGAGACTTTATCGAGACGATTCGCAATAGTGGGGATACGCTTCTGAGTATCATCAACGACATCCTGGACTTCTCCAAAATTGAGTCGGGCAAACTGGAGCTAGAAAAGCATCCCTTGAGCTTGAGAGATTGCATAGAAGGTGCGATCGACCAACTTGCAGTTAAAGCAGATGAGAAGGATATTGAGTTGGGCTACTTCATCCAGCCCCAGACTCCTAAGTTGATTTTGGGTGATGTCACCCGTCTGCGTCAGATTCTAGTTAACTTGCTCAACAATGCGATTAAGTTTACTGAAACTGGGGAAGTTACCATTTCCGTAGAAGCCTCTCTAGTTGATTCTGACAAAACAATTTCTGAGCCAGGGAACTTGTCAGAAAGCTTGTATGAAATCCAGTTTGCCATTCAAGATACAGGCATTGGTATTCCAGCCAATCGGCTCGATCGACTGTTCAAGTCTTTTAGTCAAGTAGATGCTTCGACGACTCGGCAGTATGGAGGGACTGGTTTAGGTTTGGCGATTAGTAAGCGACTTAGTGAAACGATGAACGGCACGATCTGGGTTGAAAGCCGAGGCAACATCGGAGGAACCCCTTCACAAAAATGGCAAGCCACTAACCTTAATCGAGTCACAATGGGTTCTACGTTCTACTTCACGATTGTGGCATCCTCTGTGGCTACTGAGTTAGCGGAACCGATGGAAATGGTACCAGAACTATCTGGCAAGCGTTTATTAATCGTGGATGACCAGCCCACTAACCGACAAATTCTGACGTTGCAAGCAGAGACTTGGGGGATGCAGAGTCTAGCTGCCCAATCGGCTGTCGAAGCGCTCAACTGGCTTGAGAGTGGAGAAACCTTTGATGTGGCTATTTTAGATATGCAAATGCCACAAATCGACGGTCTCACACTCGCCTCAGCCATCCACCAGCATCCTAAGTGCCACCGTTTACCCCTAGTGTTGCTGACTTCAATGGGCTACCCAGAAGCGAGTTCTTCAGCGCTTTCCACCCACTTTGCCGCTTTTTTAAGCAAACCTATCAAACAATCCCAGCTCTATCAAATACTGATCCATGTGCTACAAGCTCAACCGAAAAAAGTTCAACAACAACTTCCTATATCTGTTCAGGATGATATGAAACTGGCCCAGAGACTCCCACTGCGAATTCTTTTAGCAGAAGATCATCTGGTAAATCAGAAGGTGGCACTGCTGCTGTTAGAGCGTTTGGGATACCGGGCCGATGTTGCGGCCAATGGATTGGAAGTTTTGGAAGCCCTGAATCGCCAGCCTTATGATGTCGTGCTGATGGATGTACAAATGCCAGAGATGGATGGACTAGAAGCCACCCGTCGTATTTGCCAGGAGTGGCCGGCTCATACTCGTCCCAGGATTATTGCCATGACGGCGAATGCCATGCAGGGCGATCGCCAGGTTTGTCTTGATGCTGGCATGAATGACTATATCAGTAAACCAATTCGAGTAGAGGTTCTTCACCAAGCGCTGAGTCAGTGTCCACCCAGCCCGGAACCGCAGCAGGAGGCCCAAAAGGAGGAATCAGATAGCAACAAGCCAGAAATTGAGATGCCAGCGGTTAACCTCACAGAACTGCAAGCCTTCTGTAGCAGCATCGATCAAGATTCAAGCCAGATTTTGAGCTTGCTGGCGAATTGCTACTTTGAGGAATCTCTAAAGTTGCTACAAGCTATGAAATTAGCGATCGCTCAAGCGGATACTCAAACCCTAAAGCGAGTGGCTCATACCCTCAAAGGCAGTAGTGCAAATCTAAGCGCAGCTCCTCTCGCCGAGCTTTGTAGCAGGTTAGAAGTTATGAGTACCTCTGGTGAACTAGATCGAGCCTCAACCCTATTGGCTGAAATCGAGGATGAGTACGATCGTGTCAAGAATACTCTCCAACAAGAACTACAAAAGAGGGAAACTAATCTATGAAAGTCAATTAAATAGGCATCTTTTTGTACCAGGACTTAGGCAACTGTCATCCGCGATGCCGCAACCGGGCTATGCGATCGCATACGCACGATCGAGCCTGATTCCAAATCTTTTAGCATCGGAATTATTCATATCATTTTTGGTAACACTCATACATGATGTTGACTGTTGACGGTTGACAGTCAACGCCGTTAACAGTCAACGCCGTGAACAGTGAACTCGAATTTACTATTTCAATGCTAACGGATTGGATATCATATATCTCTTCTCTGCATCTGCGTGAATCAGCGTGCATCCCTTGTCCGGGGCGGTTCATAAATTCTCTTTTTTTTACCGCAGATGAGGGCAGATAAACACAGATGCACCCAGATGAATTATATCAATTCCGGCTGCACCCTGCGTGATTGTTGAGTGTTGACTGTTTGCTGGATTTTACAACAATAATGACTAATGACTAATGACTAATGACTAATGACTGCTGTCGAAGCGGAATCTCGATCGCAAACTCAGTACCTTTCCCCAATTCCGAATTGCATTTTAAAACACCGCCGTGTTTCTCTACCACAATTTGGTAACTAATTGACAGTCCCAATCCAGTACCTTTTCCCACTGCCTTAGTCGTGAAAAAAGGGTCAAATATGCGTTGTCTCATAGATTCCGAAATTCCCGTACCGTTATCAGAAATCCGAATCAGCGCGCTAGGAATAGTACCATTAAGTTGACCGACAGCAGTCGAGATTTTAATTTGAGGAGCTACAGATTGACCAGCGCGCAACTTGTGCGATTCCAAAGCATCGATCGCATTCCCAATTACATTCATGAATACCTGATTCAACTGTCCCGCATAACACTCAACTCGAGGCAAAATGCCGTATTCTTTCACTAGCACAATGTTTGAACTGTCCGCATTAGATTTCAGCCTGTGCTGTAAAATTAACAGCGTGCTGTCAATGCCCTCGTGAATATCAACCGCCTTCATTTGACTTTCGTCAAGACGAGAGAAATTCCTTAAAGACAGAACTATTTGACGGATGCGATCGGCTCCCACCTTCATTGACAATAGCAATTTTGGCAAATCTTCTAGCAGAAATTCCAAGTCAATATCTTCACTCAATTTGTCTATTTCAGGACTATAATCTGGATATTGCTGCTGGTAAAGTTCCAGCAAGCTCAGTAAGCTAGCAGTATATTCACTAGCGTGATTGAGATTGCCGTAAATAAAATTAACCGGATTGTTAATTTCGTGAGCAATCCCGGCTACCAGTTGCCCCAAACCAGACATTTTTTCAGTTTGAATCAATTGAGCTTGAGTCTGCTGCAAATCCTTTAAACTTTGAGCGATTTGTTCTGCTTGGCGTCGGGTTTGAGCGAGCAAATCGGCTTGTTGGATAGCTACGCCTAACTGATTGGCAATCTGAGCTAAAAAGTTAACTTCTGAACTTTCCCAACAGCGGGGCCCAGAATGTTGATAGGCTGTCAATAAACCCCAAAGTTCTTGTCCTACAAAAATCGGCGCGATCGCATAAGCCTTCACCTGAAATTGCTCTAAAATACGGACATTACACTCGGAGTGACAAGCTTGATAGATATCGTCAACGGCTATAGTTTCATTATTCAGATACTTGCCGCCTTGGTTTGACTGCAAATAAGTATCTTGCCAAGCCGTATTGATACCTTCCCCTACCCATTTCATCCAGCCATTTTTTACAAACTCGGCAATATATTGACCGCTAAAATCAGGATTTAAGCGATAAACCGCTATTCTATCGACTTGCATAAACTGACAAACTTCTTGAGTAGCAGTCTTAAAAATCGCGTTGATATCGAGAGATTCTCGAATCTTAGCCACCACTTCAAACAGTATCCGCTGTTGCTCGGATGCCCACTGCAAATCAACTGATTGCTGCCGCGTTTTAGCCAACAAATCTGCTTGTTCTAATCCTACACTCAACTGAATTCCAACTTGCGTAGCAAACTGAATTTCCGAAGTGTTCCAATGGCGCAAACCGCTGCACTGGTGCACGCACAGCAAACCCCAAAGTTCGCTGCCATTCATCAGCGGCATAATCACCTGAGCTCTAATTTGAAATTGAGCTAAAAGAGCAACATGGCAGTCTGAAAGTCCAGAATTTTCGATATCTTGTAGCACTTGTATCTGTCCCTGACTATATTTTTTGGCATATTTTTCGCTAAAAAAATGATCGCGAACTTTTACATTCATTGCCGAAGAAAAACCAGGCAAAACATCTTCGGTAATAAATTCGCCTTCATTAAAATTTAAACTAGGATCGAAGCGATAAATGCCAACTCTATCGGCCTTTAATACCCGTCGCAATTCTGTAGTTGTAGTACGAAAAATTGTATTTAAATCGAGAGATTGTCGAATCTTAGCAACTACCTCAAACAGTATTCGCTCCTGCTCTGCTACCCGCTGCAATTCAACTGCTTGCTGCTGAGTTTGAGCGAGCAAATCTGCTTGTTCTATGGCGATACTGAGCTGAGCGGCAATTTGGGTAGCAAACTTAATTTCGGAAGATTCCCAGTTGCGGGGAGCCGAACATTGGTGTACGCACAGCAACCCCCAAAGGTCGTTGCCTTTCATAATCGGTGCAACTAAAGTAGCTTTGATCTGAAATTGCTCCAAGACTTTGTGAAAGCAATCTTGCAGTCCGGCCTGTCTGATGTCAGACATGGCGTGAACTCGCCCCTGAGAATAGAGATTGGCGTAGTTTTCTCCAAAGCAGCGATCGTCCACTTTGACTGCCATTGCTGACACAAAATTTGGCAAAACATCTTCGGCAACGAATTCGCCGTCCTTAAATTCTGATGCGGAATCGAAGCGGTAAACTGCCACTCGATCGGCATTTAAAGCCCGTCGCACTTCCTGGGACATCGTGCTAAAAATCTTGTTCAAGTCGAGGGATTTCCGCATTTTAGCCACCACTTCAAACAGCACTTGCTGCTGTTGGGTCAACTGCTGTAGTTGAGCGGTGCGCTTTTGAACTTGATTTTCTAAGTTTGTGTTAAGTTCCTCTATTTGTTGATCGAGTTGGTAGTGGTTAATAGCATTAGAAAAGTGCGTGCCCAAAATTTGGAGCAATTCAATTTCTTCACCCTTCCATTCGCGAATTTGGGCAGTTTTTGATTCTTTCCACGCTTCAAAAGATATCCGAGATTGGGCGAGCCGCGCGTCGCTATCAAACTGTCTAGCCCAGAGAGTTTCGGTGTCAAATTCTTCTCGAAAAATGGTCAAGTAACCGAATATTTGCTGGCGGGCTCTGAGCGGTACGATTAAAATGCTGCGAATTTTGGTCGATCGAAATGCAGGTTGCAGGCTTCTCAAACTGCTAATTTGGTACAAGTCGGGAATTGCCCAAACCTGTTGCTGGCCGGATTTAAAATATTCGTGCCAGACGCTGTATTGCTCAACCTGCGGGTATTTTGCCGAAATTGGCATCTTCGGCCCTGAGCCGCAAGTGTAGACTGTGAGTTCGCCAGTGGAGTTATCCGAATAGGGAACTAGATTCGTAACCGGGCTGCTGTCGGAAACGAATGGTGTGGCGAAAATGCACAGCCTGCCGCCGGCTGCATCTAGTGCTGCTACCGATTCTGCCAAAGCTGTTTGGAGTTCAATCGCTGGCTGGGAGTTAAGGGCTGCGGCGACGCGGTTGACGGCAGCTTCCCGTTGAGCTTTCGCCATCGCTCGGGCCAGGAGGGTTGATTGGGTTATGGCGACGCCAAGCTGATCTGCTACCATCTGAACGCCTTGGAGTTCGTTTTCTGCCACACTCCGGGACTCGGAGTGGTGAGATACCAACAACCCCCAGAATTCTTCGCCGTGAAAAATTGGTACTACTAAGCAAGCCTTGACGCCCAGTGCAGTCAAGTATTCAGCGTGGCAGGGGTCAACTGCACGAAAGTACATTTCGTCGGGCAGTAGTTGGCCGGAAACCGCCTCGCGGCGCGGACTTTGGCCTAGCTGCCCGGAATCTATATCGACGATCGATCGCACCTGTAGTTGGGCGAACAGTTCGCGGGCGTGAGGGGGAATATCGTCTGCTGGAAAATGCAAACCCAATAGGGAGGGCAAGCGGTTGCCGTTAATTGATTCGGCAATCACTTCACCGCTACCGTCGCTATGAAATTTGTAGATTTTTACTCTGTCTGTTCCCAAGAAGGATTGAACTTCGGCTGCTGTTGCGCTGAGAATTTCGGGTAGTTCTAGAGAGTGGCGAATGCGGTTGGCGATGCGTTCGAGCAAATTTGCTCGATCGAACCTCACCTTGACATTTTCGATCTTTAATGAGTCCATTATTAATTTTTTGCTTTCCTAGCAATAATAGTAAGCGGCCCAAAAGTTTTGTGCCTGTTAAAAAATTCGGCAAGCACAGCCATTTAATAAAATATAAATATCCTGATGGCGATCGTCGATTAGTTTTGCACCTGTAGCGATCTGCCTTAAAATTGCAACTTTTCAGTGCAACTTTCCATTTGTGTGGGATTACAACTTTTCTACTTTAAATATAAACTTTGTAGAGCCTGCGTTGCAAGCTCTATACCCCAAAAGATTAAAATTGTCAAGTTTCAAGACTTGTAGAGTTATTCACCGCCAGCGATGAAAGTCGCACCGAAATATCTCAGTTCTGGATGCAAAACCTGGCTGAGGAACGAGCTGACGGAAAGAAACAGCATGGAATTCAACAGGTTAACTCAGAAACCGGGTTTGTAGGTCTAGGATTGTATCTGCAGCTAGCGGGTTCGGAGAACAGTCGATCGACAATCCGCAGCTTTTTGAGATATTTTTAGATCAAAAAAAAGCTCCTGCCGTTAAGCAGGAGCCTTTTTCAACTAGACAATCAAATCAGAAATAAATTCGATCGATTAGTCTAAGTCTGGCATAGCCAGCACTGGTTCATTTTCGCGATCGATACCCTTCTCAAAGCCAGCGACAGCCGCGCGAGCGCGACCAGCGTGCCACAAGTGGCCGACCAAGAAGAAGAAACCCATCACAAAGTGGAAACAGGCCAGCCAAGAACGAGGAGAAGTGAAGTTAAACGAGTTAACTTCAGTCGCCACACCGCCCACAGAGTTCAAAGAACCCAAAGGAGCGTGAGTCATGTACTCAGCAGCGCGGCGAGCTTGCCAAGGCTGAATGTCATTCTTGATTTTGTTCAAGTCCAAACCGTTAGTACCGCGCAAGGGTTCCAACCAAGGGCCTTGGAAATCCCAGAAACGCATCGTTTCACCGCCGAAAATGATTTCGCCAGTAGGAGAGCGCATCAGGTATTTACCCAGACCGGTGGGGCCTTGTGCAGAACCGACGTTAGCACCCAAGCGTTGGTCGCGGATCAGGAAGGTCAAAGCTTGCGCTTGAGAAGCTTCCGGGCCCGTCGGGCCGTAGAATTCGCTGGGGTAAGCAGTGTTGTTGAACCAGACAAAGCAGCAAGCGATGAAGCCCATCAGGGACAAAGCACCCAAGCTGTAAGACAGGTAAGCTTCGCCAGACCAGATTAAGGCACGGCGAGCCCAGCCGAAAGGCTTGGTCAAAATGTGCCAAACACCGCCAGCGATACAAATCAGGCCCAGCCAGATGTGACCGCCGATGATGTCTTCCATGTTGTTGACGCTGACAATCCAGCCTTCGCCACCAAAAGGAGAGCGAACCAAGTAGCCAAAAATCACAGCCGGGTTCAGAGTGGGGTTCGTGATAATACGCACGTCCCCGCCGCCTGGAGCCCAAGTGTCATAGACACCGCCGAAGAACATGGCCTTAGCAACCAGCAGCAAGCAACCGCCACCCAACAAAATTAGGTGATAGCCGATGATGTTGGTCATCTGGTTCTTATCTTTCCAGTCGTAGCCGAAGAACGAAGAGTATTCTTCGAGAACTTCCGGGCCGCGAACGGCGTGATAAATGCCGCCCAAACCGAGAACAGCAGATGA
This sequence comes from Microcoleus sp. D3_18_C2, assembly GCF_036702395.1. NCBI lineage: Bacteria > Bacillati > Cyanobacteriota > Cyanophyceae > Oscillatoriales > Microcoleaceae > Microcoleus > Microcoleus sp. D3_18_C2. The sequence continues at coordinate 43,884 of NZ_JAUBTG010000036.1, forward strand.
AATCAAGTGAAGAACGCCGACTACGAAGAACGGGAAGATATCAGTGACTTCACCGCCGGGGCCTACGCCCCAACCCAAAGTAGCGACGTGGGGCATCAAAATTAAGCCCTGTTCGTACATGGGCTTTTCTGGGATAAAGTGAGCGACTTCAAACAAAGTCATTGCACCGGCCCAGAACACGATCAAGCCAGCGTGAGCGACGTGGGCGCCCAGCAGTTTGCCGGAGAGATTGATCAAACGAGCGTTGCCAGACCACCAAGCGAACCCGGAGGATTCTTGGTCGCGACCGCTTGCGTAGGAATTAGAGAGCGTTACCACCCGGTAGAACCTCCAACGATTTTAGATTTTGGATTTTGGGTTTTTTGTTCCCTAGTAGGGCACGGGAGTACCGCGCCTGCGCCAGGGAGTAGGGATTTGGATTTCAGATTAATTTAAAAAAACTAAATGAATATGAAATCCAAATCCTGATTTTTTTAAAGTGCGTTACCGCGAGGCAGAACTTCTTCAGGGAAGATGAAGTTTTCGTGGGGTTGGTCAGTCGGAGCCATCCAAGCACGAATGCCTTCGTTAAGCAGAATGTTCTTAGTGTAGAACGTTTCAAACTCAGGATCTTCAGCAGCGCGTAATTCTTGTGATACGAAGTCATAGGCGCGCAGGTTTAATGCTAAACCGACGATGCCAATGGAGCTCATCCACAAGCCTGTGACAGGTACGAACAGCATGAAGAAGTGCAACCAGCGTTTGTTGGAGAAGGCAATTCCGAAGATTTGCGACCAAAAACGGTTGGCTGTAACCATCGAGTAGGTTTCTTCTGACTGAGTTGGGTTGAAGGCGCGGAAGGTGTTTGAGCCTTCGCCGTCTTCAAACAAGGTGTTTTCTACGGTTGCACCGTGGATGGCGCACAACAGCGCACCGCCCAAGATGCCTGCAACGCCCATCATGTGGAAGGGGTTGAGCGTCCAGTTGTGGAAGCCTTGCAGGAATAGCAAAAAGCGGAAAATTGCTGCGACGCCGAAACTGGGGGCGAAGAACCAGCCTGATTGACCCAAGGGGTAAAGCAGGAACACCGAAACAAACACGGCGATGGGGCCGGTGAATGCTAGGGCGTTGTAGGGACGGATGCCGACTAAACGGGCGATTTCAATCTGACGCAGGCAAAAGCCGATCAGTGCGAAGGCGCCGTGGAGGGCGACAAATGTCCACAGCCCGCCGAGTTGGAACCAGCGGGTGAAGTCCCACTGTGCTTCGGGGCCCCACAGGAACAGCAGGGAGTGTCCGAGGCTGTTGGCTGGGGTGGAGACTGCTACGGTGAGGAAGTTGGCTCCTTCGAGGTAGGAGCTTGCCAAACCGTGGGTGTACCAGGATGTGACGAAGGTGGTGCCTGTTAGCCAGCCACCGATGGCTAGGTAGGCGCAGGGGAATAGCAGGATGCCAGACCAGCCTACGAAGACGAAGCGATCGCGTTTGAGCCAGTCGTCGAGGACATCAAATATGCCTCTTTCGTTCTGGGCGCGTCCGACTGCGATTGTCATTGGGGTAAAATCCTTTTGCTTGTTAAAAGACCAAGGTTTCTAATTAAAGTTAACATAACTATATATTAGAAGTTCATAATTTTTCAACTAGAACAGCAGAGTTCCCCCACTAGAGGCGTACTCGATGAAAGGGTGGTTGAGAGGAAGGCCATCTTGGTTGACGATGCTCAGCAACTATCGAACTGACCCTTCGTCGCCCAGGGGCGAGGTGGCGGTGGTTGAGGACAATCCCGATCGATCGCGATCTCGTAGCCGAAGGGTGACGCTCGGTGGGCTAATTGAATTAAGATTTGGCTTTAAGGCTGTTTAATTTTATGACTGCAAAAACAATGACCTCGATCGATCCTGTCCTGCGCTACCCGGTTTTGGGCTCCCGCCGCTTCAGCAATTACTGGTGGGCGACGGTGGTCAGCATTGGAGGGACTGGTTTCCTGCTGTCGGGCATTTCCAGCTACTTGCACGTTAACCTGCTGCCTTTTGCTGACCCGACTCAGCTCATTTTCATCCCCCAAGGCATTGCGATGGGTTTCTACGGTGTCTGTGGCGTGCTGTTGGCGCTCTACCTGTGGCTGACTATTCTCTGGGATGTCGGTGGCGGTTACAACGAGTTCGATCGCCAAACTGGTAACATTCGGATCTTTCGCTGGGGTTTTCCCGGCAAAAACCGCAAAGTTGATTTTAATTGCAAGACATCGGAGGTGCAATCTGTGCGGGTAGACATTAAAGAAGGTCTCAATCCCCGCCGCAGTATTTATCTTAAGCTCAAAGACCGCCGTCAGTTTCCCCTGACTAGAGTCGGACAGCCGATTGCTTTGTCTGAAGTGGAAAATCAAGCGGCCGAATTGGCTCGATTTTTGCAAGTTCCCCTAGAAGGACTTTAGGGATTTGCGATTGGCGATTTGATATCTGAGATTGGTAATGTCTCGTAGGGTGCGCCGGGCCGCGCACCTTACCTACCTGGTAAGTGAAAAAGATTTATCTGCGAGTAAGCCTGTTACCAGTTTTTGAATCTATCAATTAACAATACTTCCGACAGTTTTTGATAGCCAACCGTAGAATAAGGCTTTCAAGGCTCCAAGGCAAGTTCGCTACCAAAGGAAAATCGCGGGTTTCAGACTGCGAACTAAAAACACTCCGGACTATTGAATTAAAATCTTTAGTTGCAAAGTCCGTAATTGACTCAAAGTGAAATACAAATGCAAATGCAAATCAAAATTCAGCGGTGGTTGTTCTCACTTTTAATAATTGGCGCGTTGTTTGTCGGAGGATGCGGTAGTTCCCCTGTGGCAAACTCGACTCCGACATCGAATCCGGTGTCGGGTGAAAATATTTCTTTGTCTCCGTCTCCGTCTCCTTCTCCTGCTGCTGCTGTAGCGGCGAGTTCGCAATTTAGCAATTTGCCACGCTTGGACGGAAAAGCAACGGTGGTGATGACGGTTAAAGGTGCTCCTATTACGATCGAACTCGACGGCACAAATGCGCCAATTACTGCGGGCAATTTTGTCGATTTGGTTCAGAAAGGTGTCTACGACGGGCTGGTTTTTCACCGAGTCGTGCGGGAACCTCAGCCTTTTGTAGTTCAGGGTGGCGATCCCCAGGGTAAAGACCCTAAATTCCCTACGGCGCGGCTGGGAACTGGCGGTTTTATTGACCCGAAAACTACTGTAGAACGCAGGATTCCTCTGGAAATTAAAGCTCAAGGTGCTGCCAATCCGACTTACAGCGCGACGCTACAAGAAGCTGGGGTTAAGGAGAAACCCGTGTTGATGCACAGTCGCGGGGCTGTGGCTATGGCTCGATCGCAGAGTCCTGATTCGGCTTCTTCTCAGTTTTACTTTACTTTGACGGATGTACCGTTTTTGGACGGTAGCTATGCAGTTTTTGGGTACGTGAAGCAAGGGATGGATGTTGTTGATAAGATTGAAGCGGGCGATCGCATTGATAAGGCTACTGTTACTCAGGGTTTGGAAAATTTTAAGCCTGTTAGCTGAAGTTAGTCATTAGTGATTAGTCATTAGTGATTAGTCATTAGTCATATCAAATCCGGTAGCATCGGAATTAATCTTACCCACAGTCAGGACACGGCACTGCCGTGTCCCTACAATTAATCTGGCGCGCAAGAAACGGCTCTGCCGTGTCCTCTATAGCATTCCGGTGTTACCGGAATAGATATCATTAGTCATCAGTCATTAGTCATTAGTGAATGGATGTTGTTGTTACTGGAATTGGTCTAGTTTCGAGTTTAGGCAGTCTGGAAACTAGCTGGATAAGACTGCTGTCTGGAGAGTCGGGAATTCGGGAACATCAACCTTTTCTGAAAATTGAGCCGCAACCTTTGGCTTTAATTCGCACAAAACCTGCGGATTTAATAACTTTAATTCGGCAGGTTTTAGCAGATGCTTTGCAAGATGCTAATTTGACTTTGCCTTTGCCAGATTGCGGGATTGCGATCGGTTCTAGCCGAGGTTTCCAGGCAAATTTGGAACTGTTGGCTAGCGAAGGAAGTTCGGCAACGGATTGTGTAACGGATGTAACGGATGGAAGAAAGACGGAAGTTGAAAGAAGTCTGAGGGAATTCGGAAGAGGGAAGTCGCAAGAAGCAAAGGAATTCCCAATTATCGATTCCCAATTCCCAATCCCCAATTCCCAATTACCGATTACTAATTGTCAATTTGTGAATTTTTTGCCTCACATGGGGGCGATCGCAGGGGCGAGGGCAATTGGCTCAACGGGGCCGGTGCTGGCGCCGATGGCTGCTTGTGCGACGGGCATACAGTCGATCGCCCGTGCTGTTGATTTAATCCGCACTGGTGAGTGTCAGCGGGCGATCGCAGGTGCTGTGGAAGCGCCTATCACACCGCTGACTCTGGCTGGATTTAGCCGGATGGGTGCTTTGGCAAACAATGGGTGCTATCCCTTTGATGAAAATCGGGAAGGCTTTGTGCTCGGTGAAGGCGGGGCTTTATTTGTATTAGAATCGGCCGAGTTGGCAAGGCGTCGTGGTGCTAAAATTTACGGTCGAGTTTCTGGTTTTGGCTTGACAAATGATGCTTGCCATGCTAATGCGCCGGAGCTGGGGGGGAAAAGTGCGATCGCGGCGGTAAATCAATGTTTGAAACGCAGTAATTTAGCTGCGATTGATATAGATTTTATTCATGCTCACGGTACTGCAACTGAGTTAAATGACCGACACGAAGCACTGTTAATTGAGAAGTTATTTCACCCAGGAGTTGCTGTTAGTTCGACTAAGGGGGCGACGGGTCATACTTTGGGAGCTTCGGGAGCTTTGGGCGTGGCTTTTTGTTTGATGAGTATTAAATATCAGATGTTGCCGCCTTGCGTGGGAATGAAAAAACCGGGGTTTGAATTAGATTTTGTTCGCTGTGCGCGATCGGCTATTGTCAGAAATGCGGTTTGTTTAAGTTTTGGCTTTGGCGGGCAGAATGCTGCGATCGTTTTATCGGGCGATCGTTAATTTTTGTAAACTTGGTCGATCGGCATTTAAATTACACGATCTCTCTACAGTTAAAATCTTCTGAGGTGGCCGGAGAACCCCCCCACATCGAATTTAAATCTCAAAAATAGTACAATTTATGTATTTTAGTCAATTAACTGAGAATTTTGGTGAGATTGCTGGTGCTGCTATGCTAGTCTGGCTCTCCATCCCGACGCTAATCCTTGCGTCAAAGCCTCGGAGGCTAGAAAAGAGAGCCAGATTAAAGCAGTATTGTATTTTAGTGAACAAACCTGACGGTCAACTGAGTACAGTTAGACCGCAGGCTTCTTTTTCCTTTTTTTCAAAGGCTTTTTATAGTGAGGTAGTTCCACCCCCACTTGCTAATATAGTATCAGAGTATTTCCCGATCATCAATGGGTATAAAAGAAATAATTGTCGGTTTCCGTACCTACACCCGACGCTTCTTTCCATCACGCGGGCGTAATTTATTCGGGGTACTTCGCGCAGCGCTCAAATTAATCCCCTCTAAATATACCGAGGGACTTCCCGGCTGGTAGTTAAATTAAGTCTCAGGTATTTTCACATGGATCTGGCCTCTCATCGATTTATGTCTTATTTTGAACCAGAGCAAGCTGCTCACCTTTGCCAAATAGCTGTTTTGGAGAGTTTTGCTGAGGAAACGCTGGTTTTTGAAGAAGGAGAAACAGCGGATTTTTTATATCTAGTTTTAGAAGGTAAAGTCGAGTTTAGCAAGCGGATTGAAAATCATAAATATCAAACTGTTGCTGTCGCTAACCCAGACGATTATTTTGGCGAACTCGGAGTTTTAGACGGAGAGCCTCGCAGTGCTAGAGCTGTTGCAGTTGCAGGATCGACTTTGGCCAAAATAGCCCGTGAAGAACTAATAACAACTCTCCAGTTTGCTAAAGGCAGTTCGGTGATGCAAATGTTTAGTTTCATTACTAAAAATTTACGGGATACCACGGATCAATATGTTAGCCAATTGGTACACAAACAAAAAATGGTATTGGTTGGAGAAATGGTGAGTACAATTATTCACGATTTCAAAAGTCCTTTTACCGGAATAAAACTCTCTAGTGAAATGCTCAAAGAAATGCACCCGGATGAGGAAACTCAGGAGTGGTGTGAACTTATTCAATTGCAGGTTCATCGAATGTTGGGGATGGCTGAAGAAGTATTAGAATTTTCGCGTGGGAATTCTGTATTAAATAAAAAACCAGTTAATCTAATTCAGACCTTGCAGCAGTTTGAAAAGTTGAACCGAGTTTATTTTGAAGCAGCAAAAGTAGATTTGGTAGTACGGGTGACAGAAGTGATAGTGGAAGCGGACGAGAATAAGATTTTGCGCGTTTTACAAAATTTAGTTGGGAATGCTGTTGAGGCTTTTGGCGGAAGAGGGGGGCGGGTGGAGATTGCGGTGACACAAACTGAGGAGTGGGCAGAAATTAGCATTTACGATAACGGCCCCGGCATTCCGCCGACAATTAAGGACAAGTTATTTGAACCGTTTGTGACTTATGGTAAACGGACTGGTACTGGGTTGGGAACGGCAATTGTTAAGTCGATCGTTGAGGCTCACAAAGGGCAAATTACTTATGAGTCAGAGGACGAAAAAGGAACAACTTTTTACATTCGCTTGCCGAAAAATATGGTTTTAGCAGAGCAAAAATAAGTAGGTAGGAAGATATATACTTAGGAGTTTCTCACTAAGCGTCAGAGACTTGGTTGATGAGTAGATATCTTGGTATCCCACAAGATTTTTCTAATGAACCGGGTTGAAAAGCTTAAGTCCTAATACTGTATAGCGACTTGCAGGATCTAGTAGAATTGAATTAACGAAATGCTAAAAATCTGATGCCAGTTACTATTCAAACCTTACCCACAGAAGTTATCAATTTAATTGCCGCCGGCGAAGTGATTGACTCGATCGCCTCCGCGGTACGAGAATTAGTTGAAAATTCTCTGGATGCTGGCGCAACTCGCATCGTTGTTTCTGTCTGGCCCGAACAGTGGCGGGTGCAAGTTGCAGATAATGGTACGGGAATGGATCTGGAAAATTTGCAGCAGGCGGCTTCGCCTCACAGTACGAGCAAAATTACCACGGAAGCTGACCTTTACAAAATTGCTACTTTGGGATTTCGTGGGGAAGCTTTGCACAGTTTAGCTCAGTTGGGCTGTTTGGAGGTTTTGAGCCGATCGAATGATTTGGGATTGGGGGATTTTTCGGAAAATCAAGATTCGGCGCCAACCCCCGCCAAATCTTCCTTTAACAAGGGGGGAATGGAAAATGCTCGATCGGGCTGGCGGGTGGTTTACAATAACGCAGGCGTTGCTGTAGAGGTGGAAACAGCGGCGATCGCTCCTGGTACGGTGGTGACTGTTGATAATTTGTTTGGCAATTGGCCTGTGCGCCGCAGTTTTTTGTCGCCGGCACAGCAAATGCGATCGATCCAATTAACTCTTCAGCAAATTGCTATTTGTCACCCGCACGTTAATTGGCAGTTGCGTCAAGGAAATACGCCTTGTTTGCACGTAACTCCTGGTAGCACAGCGGAACAACTTTTACCTCAATTCGTGCGCGGTGTGCGATCGAGCGATTTGCAGTATTTAAAGTTAGATTTGCCTGCGAGTCCTCAAAATCAGAAAGCAGCAAATTTCTTGCTAGAAACTCAACTTGTGGGCGCTACAGTTAAACCTAATTACCAATTCCCAGTTGCTACTTCTCAATTCCAAATGCCTAATTCCCAGTGTTTGGAGTTAGTAATTGGTTTGCCCGATCGCTGTCACCGCAGGCGGCCGGATTGGGTGAAAGTTGGGGTGAACCGGCGAGTTGTGCGATCGCCCGAATTAGAGCAAACTATTCTCAGCGCCTTTGCCCGCACTTGTCCGCGCGATCGCTATCCCGTGTGTTTTGTCCACCTGCAAATCTCCCCTTCGGAAATCGACTGGAACCGCCACCCGGCTAAGGTTGAAATTTATCTGCACGATCCGAGTTTTTGGCAAGCGCAAGTTAGCGCGGCAATTACTCGTGCTTTGCACCTGAATGATGATGTTTTGCCGCCTGTCCCTATTCCCGATCGAGTGGGACAATTGCTGAAGGCGTCGGAACAAAAAAGTGCTTACAGTGTCGGGATTTCGGCTAGGGAGAATGATGACGGCGGCGAACAGGAAAAAGCTAATAAAATAGGATTGATGGAATTGAGGGCGATCGCTCAAGTTCACAATACTTACATTGTTGCCGAACATTCCAGCGGAATGTGGTTGGTGGAACAACACATCGCTCACGAGCGCGTTTTGTACGAGCAATTGTGCGCGGCTTGGCAGCTAAAATGTCTCGAAAAACCAGTGATTCTCAGTCAATTATCTGCACTGCAAATTGAGAATTTATCTCGCTTGGGTTTGGAAGTAGAAAGTTTTGGGGAACAGCTATGGGCTGCCCGCGAAGTTCCTGAATTGTTAGCCGATCGAGATGACTGTGCGGATGCGCTTTTTGAACTCAGTAAAGTCGCAGATTTACAAGCGGCTCAAGTTGCGACTGCTTGCCGTAGTGCTATGCGAAACGGTACTCCTTTGAGTCTTTCCCAAATGCAAAATTTGTTGGATGAATGGCAGCAAACTCGCAATCCGCGCACTTGTCCTCACGGCCGCCCTATCTATTTTGCTTTGGAAGAATCGACTCTGGCTCGGATTTTTCGCCGCAGTTGGGTGATTGGTAAAAGTCACGGGATTTGAAGGTTAAAAGTTAAGCTGTAAGGTGCGCGTTACATACAAGACTGTTTTTTTTGAACCGCAGAGGGCGCAGAGAACGCAGAGAGGAAGAGAAGAGAGATGTTTTTAATATTTTTTTGGGCAACTGGATATTCGTATAAAATGTCAATTAAAATCAAATAAATCATAAATATGGATTTTCCGATCGCCCGACAACTATTTTATCGAGAAATAAATCAGCCTGATGGCTCGATCGACCTGGCGAAAGCTGCTCTTTATATGGCTTTGGAAGAATACCCAAATTTAGAGCCAGAGGAGTATCTCAACGCTCTTGACACGATCGCAGATGAAGTGCGCGATCGCCTGCCGACACAGAATTATCCGCTGCGGATTATTCAAACTATTAACGCCTATTTATACGGGGAGTTGCTGTTTGCGGGCAATGATGTTGATTATTACGACCCGCGCAATAGCTTTTTGAATGAAGTTCTCGATCGGCGTACTGGCATTCCAATCTCTTTATCTTTGGTTTATTTGGAGGTTGCTAAGCGGATTGATTTTCCGATGGTGGGAATTGGGATGCCAGGACATTTTTTAATTAGACCGGATTTTGAAGATGCTGGTATTTTTGTTGATGCGTTTAACGGCGGCGAAATCTTATTTCCTGAAGATTGTCAAGCCCGACTTTCTCAAATTTATGGGCAACCTATGGAGTTGCAGACGACTTTTCTCGCCCCGGTAAGTCGCCGACATTTGTTGGGACGAATGCTGGGAAATCTGAAGGCTATTTACTTGCAACAGGGAGATGCTGTGAGGGTACTCTTGGCGATTGAACGGATTTTGCTGCTGTTTCCCGATGCGCTGGGGGAACGGCGCGATCGCGGAATTCTCTATTATCAACTGGGACGCTTGGTAGAAGCGCGCCACGATCTGGAATTATACCTGAGAAATGCTCCGAATGCTCCTGATGCTGCTAGAATTCGCCAATTGGTCGATCGGCTCGATCGGGATCTTTGAAGTTAGGAATGAGAATTAAATAACTTCCACTCTTGAAAGTGGGATGGGCTCTTATAGCCCGTCCACTCATGACGGGCTATAAGAGCCCATCCCACAATAACAATTAAAATTGTAAGTTATTTAATTCGCTATCCTTAAATTCGCTATATGTCGCACAGCACACTATAAGACATAAAAGTGACACTCAATAAACTGCTGCCTGACGACCAAATTTCGCTTTTATCATTTTTGCCATGGGATCTAAAATTTGGCAAAAAATTAACTATAACATATTAATTGTCAATTAAAACCTATCTTTTGATAGGTTGAATTTCCTTGACTTGACTGTAATATCATAGGTCATTTACGCAAATCCCGATTCGACTTTCCCGACTGATATCCGCACAGATATCCGCACAGAAGAGCGATCTAAAAAGTATTTTGACCTAAAGAGGCACAAACTCATGAACTTTCAGTTTCAACAAGGTTATCTCAACGGAATGCAATCGCTGTCAGTCCATTTAACCAAAAGAATGTCAAAGTCTTTATCATTAGGTTTGGCGCTTTTGCTGGGAACAAGTGCAGTATTCCTAAGCAGCGGCAAAGCCTTTGCATTAGATAATGTTACCGTAAAATACGGTGCTGTTGACGTAACACTACCGATGAGCGATTTGCAAAGCTTTGTACAAACTGGCAAGGCTTCCTCTCAACTGCAAAGCGTTCTGAGTCTGGCGAAACAAACTCCCGAGTCGGTGCGCGAAATATTAACGCGAGAAGTGCCTTTAGATTCCCAATTAGTAGCGCGGCTAGCAAGCACTTATTTTGGGGAAATAGTTTTCAAACAATTGGGGGAGGTTGCTTATGCGCCGACTGCTCGGCTTCAAAGCGTGCCCGCACTGCGCGATGCTTTAGTCGCAGCTTCCAAAGATGGCAAAATATCGCTGATTGAAGTAATGCAAAATTACAGCCCTGCGGCTTTAGAAGTTGACGGCAATCAAGCGATGGCTATCTACGAACGAGTGATTAAAGATGTGCAAGATTTGCAAGCTTTGTATCAAAATTCCCCGGCTTTGCAAAATACGGCTAACCAAGCCGTGAATTCGGCGAGAGAAATGATTTGTCAGCCCAATCCAGCGGGAAGTGCGAAGTAAATAACTGAAGTTGGAGGGAAGGGGGAGTCGGGAATTGGAAATTGGGAATGGGTGCTTTTTTTCGTATTAGCTGTAGCTTTCAGCTATTAGCAATTACTCATCATCCATTCCCAATTCTTCGGCTACGCGAGGGTAAAAGTTCCCAATTACCCATTATTCATTACCCCTTACCCATTCTTTGAGATAGTTGCTCGGCTACCCGCTTTAGTCGGCGGAGTTGGTCTTTCATATCTTTTTCTGTCCAAGGGGCTGCAAAACGATTGAAACCAAATCTAATTAAACGATTGGGAATTTGAAATTCAAAGCGGTTAATCAAGAGAGTACCTTGGATTTGCGGCTGGCATTCCCAACGATCGCATCCTTTGAAAAATCCGTCAAACCCCCAAACAATTAAACCTGGTTGTCGCTCCAACACAACACTTTCTAAAGAGGGTTGCAAAACAGGAATTTTTATGATAAATAAGCTGCGACTTCCTACGGCAGTATCCCATTCGCCCTGGGGATCGCAGCGTAGCAGGGGATTGAGCCACTTGTGCATTAAAGTGCGATCGACTATACATTGCTCCACCAAGGTAGCAGCAGCGCGAATTTCAATGGATTGCTCGAAAACTTGACGAATTGACATGAGAACCTGCAACAAGGAGGGTATTACAAAACTTTGCTTACTTGATAGTCCTTTATTTACTTGTAACGTCAATTTTTCCAGAAATTAAAAGATTGACACACTCATAAATACAGTGTATCATCTTGAATTAAAGTATATATACCGATTATGGAGTTAGTCGAAAGGCACATCATTAAACCAAATCATAGGTTTTATCGAGAAGCCGATAGACTGTCTTGGCTGTGCAAAAATTTTTACAATAACGCTAATTACATCTACCGTCAAAAGTTTTTCGCTAGCCAAGAAAGAAACGCTCTGGCTGTCGATCGCGCGCTCAAAACAAGTCCTGATTACAAAGCACTGCCCGCAAAAGTAGCACAAAGCACGATCGGCTTAGCGATCAAATTAGTGATAAAAGCATGGACTAGCTATTATATGGCGGTGCGAAACGATCGGGAAGACCAAACTAAGTTTAAAACCGCACCGAAAATCCCTCATGACAAAGGTTCAAGAGAGCTAAAAAGAGAGGACGGGCACTATGTAGTTGTATTTAATTGTCAAGCTGTCAGCAAAAGAGCCTTAAAAAAAGGATACGATCGTCCCTCTGGGACTAATATTTGGTTGCCCTCAAAAGTGACATCGATTCTGGAAATCCGGATTGTTCCCAAAGTAGGTTGTTATGTTGTCGAGGTGCTATATGAAAAGTTAGAACAGCCTTTACAAGTTAATCGGAGAGTCGCTGCCATAGATTTAGGATTAAACAATATGGCAACATTAACCTACAATGTTCGTGGGTTAGTACCGACAATCTACGAGGGACGGGGTGTTAAGTCCAGAAACCAATACTGCAATCAAGTTTCATCGGCATTGAAATTATTGCTGCCCGTAGCGCAAAAAAACAGTAAAAAACTAGCCCGATTGTGGCACAATCGTAACTGTAAAGTCGATTACTACCTCCATACGACGAGTTCCGCAATTATTAAAGAACTCGTTAATCATCAAATTGGCTTGCTGGCTATAGGCCAATACGCTTGGCTTAAGGAAAATTGTAGCGAAAATGTTGGGTTTCGTTCCTCAACCCAACCTACGCACTACGCACGATCTGTTTTTTTAGAACTAACTGAACCGTATTGGGCTATAGGCTGGAACGAGGATTTTAAAGATGGGATTAATACTGGTAAAGTTGACAATCTAAATTTTTCCCGTATTCCCCATCGCCGATTTGTGCAAATGTTGCAGTACAAAGGACAACTTGCGGGAATTCAAGTTGGGTTAGTTGAGGAGAGTTACACATCCAAATGTTCAGCTTGGGATTTGGAACCAATTCACCAACATTCCGACTACATTGGCAGTAGGGTAAAAAGAGGATTGTTCAGAACCCAAACTGGACGATTCATAAATGCCGATGTCAAGGGTTCTTTGAATATTGGCCCCAAAGCAGTCGGAGATGGGTTGATCCCAAATTCGCTAGAGGGTTTTGTAGTTAACCCAGTACATTAAAAGTGTACAAACATTAAATTTAGGCGATGTCTAGATTTTTTGGAACTATTATTAAAGTTTCGTCTTCTCCTTGTCAAATGTGACGTTAACCTGAGAAAAAAATGAATGAAACTTGGCAAGAAACAACTCAACCCATATCGGGCCCCATAGCGGCTTTGTCCGATCGCCTTTTGGCCCAGGCCCAGCCCGCAAATCCCCTGACAGATGCGGAACGCGGAATTAACAATTTCCTTCAGGGCTCAAACATTGAAAATCTCCTCTGGGCCGTCGGTATCCTGCTCATTGGCTTGATAGTATCAGCCCTCGTCTCATCTTTAGTGGGGGGATTGCTCAAGAAAACTACGCTCGACAACCGGCTGGCTACTTGGATTACCGGCCGCCCGGAAGGATCTGGAGCCCCGCAAGTGGAAAAATGGATTTCCGCAGCGGTTTTCTGGATCATTTTTGTCTTTTTCCTAATTGCCTTTTTCAACCGGCTGAATCTCACGGCTGTCTCGCAACCGCTCAATACTTTTCTCAATCAAATTACCGGTTTCTTGCCGAAGTTAGCCGGCGCGCTAATTTGGTTGGGGATTGCTTGGGTGTTGGCGACAGTCGCCAAAATGGCAGTATCGCGGGCAATGCGCGCTTTTAACGTGGACGAGCGCTTGAATCAAGAGGTGGGCGCAGCGCCCACTGAGCGCCCTTTGCTGCTGAGCGATACTGTGGCGAATGCGCTGTACTGGTTCATTTTTCTGCTGTTTTTGCCACTGATTCTCGACTCACTGGAAATGCAGCAGGCTCTGCTGCCGGTTAATAATTTACTCAACCAAATTCTGGCGGCAATTCCGAAAATTCTGGAAGCTGTGCTGATTGGGTTTGTGGGCTGGCTGCTGGCTATGGTGGTGCGGCGGATTGTCACGAATCTGTTGGCGGCTGCTGGGGCAGACGGTTTGGGTGCTCGGTTTGGAATTTCGCGGACTTCGGGCGGACAATCGCTGTCGTGGATTGTCGGTACGATCGTCTATGTTTTGATTTTGATTCCAACCGCGATCGCAGCTCTGAACGCTTTGGACATTCAAGCGATTTCGCAGCCTGCTGTCGCGATGCTCAACGACATTTTGGGCGCGGTTCCCAAAATCTTCACGGCAGCCATGATTCTGGCGCTTGCTTACATTTTGGGGCGCTGGGTAGGCGATTTGGTTACTAATATCATGACCGGAATTGGCTTCAACAATGTCTTTTCTTGGTTGGGGGTGCAGCCACCGAAACAGTCGCTAAGGCTACCGCCAAGTTCGATCGATCCCGACGCAACGATTCTTCAGGAACCGGAAATTCCGGCCCGCACGCCTTCTGAGTTGGTCGGCATTGTGGTGCAGGTGGGCATCCTGCTGTTTGCAGTGGTGGCTGCTACCGACGTGCTGCAAATTCCAGCGCTGACGGCTATTGTTAGCGGTATTGTCCTGGTTGCAGGTAGGGTGCTAGCCGGTTTGGTGGTATTTGCGATCGGCTTGTATTTGGCGAATCTGGCGTTTAGTTTGATTGCCAGTTCTGGAACTCGCCAAGCGCGGCTTTTGGGCCAAGCGGCTCGGGTTGCGATTATTGCCTTTGTTTCAGCCTTGGCGCTGCAACAGATGGGCATTGGCAGCGATATTGTGAATTTGGCTTTCGGGCTCCTGCTTGGGGCGATCGCAGTTGGCATTGCTCTAGCTTTTGGTTTGGGCGGGCGCGAGATTGCGGCCGACCAAATTCGCGAATTGTTAGCGTCGTTTAAACAAGATAAGACGCCACGTTTGTAATCCTATAAAATGGCGTTTGTCAAGTACAAACGCCATTTTTTTATGATTAATTTCATTGTGAGGGTCGCGAAGCAATCGCAAAGCCTTTGAATTTGAGGATACAGCTATCGACTGTTTGGAAGCAGAGATTGATTCTTGTTTCTGGGCCCATGCCCCTAATTGAGAATGTTAAGAGCTGCATCGCCGGCCCTAAAACAACAAAACCTTCTCTATGAGAAGGTTTTATCACAATCGGAGCGGCGGGATTTGAACCCACGACCCCTACTACCCCAAAGTAGTGCGCTACCAAGCTGCGCTACGCCCCGACAGCTTTAATAGCTTAGCATAGAATTCCCGAAAAAGTCAAAAAACTTTTAAAACTTTTGCGGCCTGCACCAAACTCGGAACCGCAGCCGCCGGCCAAAAACCCTCGCACCTCCTGCCAGCATTCAAGATCAACTGCACGCTGTAAGCTTCGGGATAGCCTTCCACCTGCACCCACAGCAAGTCGCTTTCGGCTTCAATGGCGATTTTTTCTTCGTCCATTAACTCAGACGCCATGTGACTCATGGTGCCTGCTAATTGCCCCAACAATCGGCAAAAATCGTTTAACTCAGCCTCTGTGAGTTCGATCGCCCAACCGTCGCCAGCTACCAAACCCTTAAACTCCTGGGCCTCCGGGTTCCATCCCAAACGCCACCCAACATCGGTTTTAATTACACGTTCCACCATTGAGGGATTTTAGATTTTAGATTTTGGATTTTAGATTAGTAGGGCTTACCCATAAATACGAAAGAAACCGGGTTTTTTACCTTTGTTAAAGGCTCAAAAGCACTATTTCCGTAAAAAACCCGGTTTCTACAAGCTGGTGTATTAAGGTGCCAGCAACTTCGCATCTCCCGGCTGCGGCTGCGGTATATCCGGCGAATTCGATCGCCCTTGTGGTTTTTCCCCCGCCGTCGGTGTGCGCCCACGCCCGGAATTCTCCGTAAAAACATCAACCAAAGCTTCAACCAAAGCATCCCGCTGTGCTCTATTTAACTTTTGAATAGCAGCGCGATCCTGTTCCATTGGATTTGAGCGCAAAAGGTCTTTTCCCGGATAAACACTTTCCACCAAATAATCTGGAGTCGCCCCCAAATAGTCAGCTAAACTCAACTTCCAATCAAAGCGGTAATTGGGCGGCCGTCCTTTGACAAATACGTGATATCGAATGAACCGCCCGACTAAAGTATTGGTAGGATCGACTTTTCCAGTTTCCTTAGAAATGTAGTTATTTTCGATCGGGAAATCCGGCAATTTTTCGTACACCAATTTCCACGCATCTTGCACCCTCACTTGCGGCGGCGCAGATTGTTGAGCCACCCGCTGCACTGATACAGACTCAGAACTCCGCAGCAGCGAAGGTTCCAAAGCCGACATACTCAGTTCCCCGGATTCCAATACCCAACTCAAAAGCGTGAAAATCGCTACACTCAAAGTAACCAAGAGAAAACTTAAGCCCTGCTTTAATCTATTCACGGTTTTGACAATAATTTCAAAAATAGAATAATTTCATAAACTTACCCCCAAGCAGATGTCCTAGTTTCTAATTTTAGGATTTACGATCCTCAACCCGGTTTATTAGAAACATCAGAGTTTTTTTAACAAGGGAACTAGGAATCAACCGGGTTTCTCCTCCCGCGCACCCAAGTCTAGTTTAAGAAAGTTTTGAGTGTGGAGTTTAAAAAAATTACTCGCAATTCACCACTCAAAACTCAAAACTCCCCAACTCTAGATGTCTCCGATAATTTCCGGCTGAGTCAGTTCATCCGACATCTCAAATATCGCCCGCATTACAGGTTTCATTTGATGGTCGTCCATATTGTCAAAATCTTCATATCGACGGCGTTTTGCGCGGTTCGCCACCTGCACCGTAATCCGATAGCGGTTGGATGCACCGTTAATCAACTCTTCCGCCCGACGGGTTAGCTGAGTTGAATCGAAAGTTGGACGCTTAACCATGAGACTCCCTACTTTATGTAATGTTACATTCTAGTCTAGTATGTCAAGATTCATAATTTATTAACTGAGTATCATTACTTATGCAGGTAGCAACAGCCTATTCCTTTGGTCACTTGCATCGGGGAAATTCTCATCCCCTCAAATTGGTTGCTTTCGGTGACAGCTTAATCTACGGTTTCGGCGACGGTGTAGGTGGAGGTTGGGTGGAAAGATTGCGGCGCCAGTGGATGTTACCGGAGAGTGCAGGACACGTTTTATACAATTTGGGCGTTCGGGGCGATCGGGCCTATCAAGTCTCCCAGCGGCTCGAAAACGAGTTTCGCCACCGTGGCGAGCTCAGAAACCGTTTCCCGGATGCGATTATTCTTTCGGTAGGCCTCAACGATTCGGCGAGAGTACAGTCGCCTACCGGGCGCAGCTACACTGATTTTGAACATTTTAAAACTGTTTTGGATCATTTGTTAAACCTGTCCCAACAACTTTGTCCGGTGATATTTGTCGGGATGGTGCCGGTGGATGAAAGTAAAATGCCTTTTCAAGATTGTTTGTATTACAATCATGCCGACCAATATCAGTATAAAGAAGCAACAAAATTAGCTTGTCAGTTGCGGGGAATTCCCTATTTAGATATTTTTGATAAATGGATAAATCGGGGCAGTGATTGGTGGCGATCGCGCTTGATTGCAGATGGGCTGCATCCCAATGCAGCGGGGTATCAATCTTTATTTGAAGATGTGACAAGTTGGGAACCGATCGCAAGTATTAGTCATTAGACCTCTTGCAAAATAATTTTATGATATGATGAAAAGTTTTGCTGAAAGTTGATTGAATCCCAACTCTTAACTTATTTTCACTCTTGTCTTGTTATCAACAAAATA
>NZ_JAUBTG010000037.1:0-60736 GCF_036702395.1 Microcoleus sp. D3_18_C2
TGCAAGTGCTCGTCAACCGCGCATCAATCTTCCTTAGTTACTCACGATTGCAGACTTCCACTTCCTTGTCAACACAGAAAGTGTAAAGTTTTATATCCCAAAAGTTGCCCCTAGAATCAACATCCTAACAGCATCAAAGCGGGCGTAAATGCTCCAAAATCTTGCCGTCTAAATACACAGCATTAATTACCCTTTCCGACGTATCACACCATTTAGCAACAACCGCACTCGGTACACCCTTGCCAACCTGTTCGCTAATAAAAGTATCCCGGCAAGAGTAGGGGGTAGTTGTCTTAGAACCCTGTTCATGTTGCCTGGTTTTTTCAGTAATCGGGTCAACCAATTTATGCCATACCTGTTTACTGAAATTGTTGTAATTAATCGCCCCGCCCTTAATAGGTGATGGAAATACCAACCTATCCTTGTCAGTCAGATTTTGTGGCTTGATACCTTTCAACAACCGAACCAGTTCTTGATTGCAAGGAAATTTACGTCGCTTATTGTTTTTACTGCCGTCAACCCTTGTCTCCTTACCGCTTGGGTGCTGTATACTCCCATTGAACACAATGTGAGAAAAGTCAGTAGCAATGTCAGACCACCTCAACCCAACAGCTTCAGATGGACGGCATCCAGTCAGCAGCCAGAACTGCACCATCGGGTAGTAAAAACAAAACTTTTGCCCCGTTTCTCCCCTCCCATTCCAAGTCCCTCTGTGATTCTTAAAAGCCTCCAATACCAGCTCTTTTTCTTCTGCCGTAAATGCGTTCGGTTCCGGGTCGCTTTCCCAGTTATGTTTAGGCAATTCTGCTGCTAGCCCCTCGAACGGGGATACAGTCAAGCTCTTGACAATCTTGAACTTAATTCCCTATTTAACCGCTGCATTTAGGTGAGTCAAAATCCTTTTGGTCATGCTGTTGGTCGTATCCTCCAATAGCCAAGCGCGTACCTGCAAAGCGCAGTCCTCTGATAGAGGCTGGTAGGGGCAACGGTCAACATAGCTTTGAATGCCTGTTACCAAGTAGTTAAAAGTTGTGGCCTTGAGTGCTGGTTTCTTGAATTCCAAGTATTTAGCAAACAGCTTAGTCAGTGTCAGTTCAGGCTTAGGCTTGACCGTCTCAATAACAGTCAGGTGAGTCTGTGACTTGTACTTTTTGAGTGTGGGGTCAAACCGCTCAAACTTGATATCAGATTCAATCAACTGTGCCTTAGCTTCTGCTAGTTCCCAGTTTTCAGGGGTATCTGCCAGATTTAGGTAAAAGTGTTTGCGTTCGCCGCCATAAAGATGTCTGGGTAGTTGCAACCTTAGTCTGCCACTGCGAGTCTGGATAACAACCGATCCTTTTTTTGCCCGATCGGGAGAGTCAACCATAATTTTGTCTCCAACTTCAATGCAACCAAGATACTACTTTTGGAGACAAATTGGAGACAAAATTAGAGACAAAGTATTTGTTAAACACACAACGCCTTACTACATAAGGGGCTTAGCGCTTACCCCCTAGCGCCTTCCAAGCTAACTATGCGGGTTCGATTCCCGCTGCCCGCTTGCGTCCATAAGAACCTCAAACCAACGATAAATCAACGGTTTGAGGTTTTTTATTGCTCAGAATACGGCTAAGTCAGGGGTCTAATTGACTAGAAATTGACTACGATTTGACTACAATCTGCCTCGTTTGAATACAAATTGAATACAATCCATACCTAGACCAGGTTTGAGCCGTACTCTTCCGCCAGAAGCCCCAGAATAGCGTCGATATCAGCCAAGTCCGCCCTCGACTTTTTGCGCTGCGCTTTCAACTGATTGAGCAAGTCGGCCTGCTTTGGAAATAGGGATGAGCGTGCACAAAGAGGTAAGAAAATTGCAAAATGGGCGTTAGAGTTGCTGGAGAGTTCCTGGTTTGTAGTAAAAGTAGTAACTGAGATATTGCACTATTTTTATGAACAGGCAAGATGCCTGTTCCACAAAGAGTGAATTTTCTTGTGGGGAGTAGGGGTTGGGCCGGAGAACCCGCCCCTGAAAGGCTTATTGAAAATGGTGCAATATAGAAGTTACTACCAATTTTTTTACCACCTAAAATTTCAATCCTCAAAAATATCTAACTGTTGGCCATCAGACTCTTTTTTACCATCTTTTTTAACACCTTTCCGCAGCCCGATCGCAATTTTGCTATGTTTCTCAATCTGCTTCATCACCTGTCTCGCCCTGTCAATCACCGACGGCGGTAAACCAGCTAATCGGCCCGCTTCAATTCCGTAAGATTTGTCAGCACCTCCCGGCTGGACTTGGTGCAAAAACACGATTTGATCCGGCAATTCTTTCACTGTCACTTGATAATTTGCGACATTATCTAAAATAGAAGCTAACTCATTTAACTCGTGATAGTGAGTCGCAAAAATTGTCCGCGCCCGAATCTCAGTTGCTAAATATTCTGCCACAGACCAAGCAATCGAAAGTCCGTCAAAGGTTGCCGTTCCTCTGCCAATTTCATCTAACAAAACCAATGATTGCGGCGTCGCGTGATTGAGAATATTTGCAGTTTCGTTCATTTCCACCATAAACGTAGATTGACCGGTTGCCAAATCATCGACTGCGCCGACGCGGGTAAAAATCCGATCGCAAATTCCCAAACTCGCAGCTTTCGCCGGCACAAAACTGCCCATCTGCGCCATTAACTGGATCAAACCCACCTGCCGCAAGTAGCAGCTTTTCCCGCTAGCATTCGGCCCGGTTAAAATAATTAAATCTGGGCGCTTTAGCGATTCTTCCCGACCCAAAAAAGCCGAATTAGGTACAAAAAATCCCGGCGGCAAAGACTTTTCCACCACAGGATGACAACCTTCAATAATTTTAATTTCCCGACTTTCTGTCATAGTCGGGCGGCAGTAATTCTGGTAAACTGCTACTTCTGCTAAACCGCACAAAACATCGGCCGCCGCCACGGCGCGGGAAACGTTGCGAATAATTTCGGCGTGTTCTCCTACCTCCGATCGCACTTTAGCAAAAATATCGTATTCCAATTGATTTAAATCTTCCCGCGCTGTCAGAATTCGCACTTCCCTTTCTTTTAATTCTTCAGTGCTATAGCGTTCTTCATTGGTGAGAGTTTGCTTGCGGGTGTAGTCCTTCGGCACTTGGTCTACTTTCGATTTGGTAATGCTGATGTAATAGCCGAAAGCTTTATTGTAGCCTACTTTTAGATTAGAAATTCCGGTGCGTTTTCTCTCAGTTGCTTCTAAATTGGCAATCCATTCTTGGTCGGCTGATGCAGTGTGGCGCATTTCATCTAGCATGGGATTGATTCCCGATCTAATCAAACCTCCTTCTTTTAAATGAATCGGCGGTTCATCAACTAAATGAGCGTGAATTTTACTTGCTAATTCTTCTAAAAGTGGCGGTACATTTTGCAGCGCTTTCAAATAGGGCGATCGCCCTTGGGCTGCGATCGAGGCTAATTGCGGCAGTTTCGAGAGAGAATCAGCTAAAGCGACCAAATCCCGCGCGCTAGCTGTTCCAGAACCCGCGCGGCCTGTCAGTCTTTCGATGTCGTAAATTTGGCGCAGCAACTGCTGCAAATCTTGGCGCAGGGCGTTATTTTCTACTAATTCTTGAATCGTGTCATGTCGGGCGCTAATGCCTTTAATGTTGAGCAAAGGTTGCAGCACCCAGCGGCGCAAAGCGCGGCCTCCCATTGCGGTGCTGGTTTTGTCTATAGCCCACAGCAGCGAACCATGAAAAACCCCATCTCTCACTGTTTGAGTAATTTCGAGATTGCGGCGGGTTTGGTAGTCGAGTATGAGAAAATCGGTGAGAGTGTAAGTGTGCAATCTTTGCAAAGAAACTGCTTTTTCCTTTTGAGTTTCTTCGATATATTGCAGCAAACCGCCGGCGGCGCGAACTGCGAGGGAAAGGTGGCCGCATCCCATGCCTTCGAGCGATCGCACTTTGAACTTTTGTAGGATTCTCTGTTTTGCTTCGGACAAAGTAAACGGAATTTGCGATCGCAAAGAATAGCAAAACGAATTCGGCAAACAATCGGGCAAATGCTCGGATTTCTCTCCGGGCCTCAACATAGTCACCAAATCCGGCGCATTAGTCGGCACCAAGACTTCCGAAGGCTGCAAGCGCAGCAATTCGAGGGTTAATTGTTCTAAAGTGTCGGCTTGGGTAGTGACGAATTCTCCCGTAGAAATATCAGTATAAGCCAATCCCCAATGTTCCCCCGCTATCACAATTGCGGCTAAAAAATTATTTTGTCTGGGTTTGAGCATTCCGTCATCAGTCAAAGTTCCGGGAGTGAGAATGCGGGTAATTTCTCGCTTGACTTGACGACCTTCTTTAGCAGCAATCGAGGCATCTTCTACTTGGTCGCAAACTACTACAGCATAGCCTTTTTCTACTAACATTGAGGTGTAGCGGTCGAGGGCGTGGTGCGGCACTCCTGTCATCGGCACTCTGCCAATTTCCTTGCCGCTTTCTTTACTCGTACAAACAAGTTCTAATTCCCGCGAAATTGTAACTGCATCTTGGAAAAAACACTCAAAAAAATCTCCGACTCGAAACAATAAAAGTGCGTGGGGATACTGTTCTTTCACTTCCACATACCGCTGCATCATCGGCGTCAGCTTGGTGAATTCTAGTAAGCGGTGGTCGGCATTGCGGATGTTGGGTTGATGGGGGTCTGTTGGGGTAGATGCAGTGTAAGGCATAAAAGGCGATCGATAAATTTTAATCTTTAACAACTTTAGCGCAAGCTCGGCTTTTAGCTATAACTAATATACAATATTTGACGATTATTCCTCCTTAAGCAGGGTGCGTGATTGTCAATATTGGTGAAGAGTGTTGAGCTATACAAAAGTCACGCACCCTACTTAATAATCGATAAACTTGCTTTTAGTTGAGAATTTTTATGTCGCTACTTATCTAATGTGAGTCCAAGCAGCCGCTACAGTGAGACTTAGGGCGGATATTTTATCTATTGTGAGAGGATAGGGATCGGCGAGTCACAAAAACAACCTCATCCATCTCGTTATTAACTGTTATAGCAGATGTTGAAAGCCTTTCAAGTTCGCTCAGGGTAAAAAGAAAGAAGAAGCAATCTTCCGCAATGATTTCAGCAATTAGGAACGTCTTAACCGTCGAGCGTGCTTGCTATAAAGGTTGGGCGTTAACACAATAAAGTCAAAATTTCCGCATTTTTGGGGCATAAACTTTACATTTTTGTTATTTAAAACAGCCGAAAGATAGATTTTTAAATTATACCTCGGATAGAGAGATAAAATATTTTATATGCTTACAATTAAAAACATCGAAGCGAGTAATTTATCGGCTTAGTAAAGGTAAGATTTAGAATCAAAAATCTGCTAGCTAGTAGTTAAATAGAGGAAAAAAAATAATGAAAGCTCTTTGCTGGCACGGAGCAAATGATGTGCGAGTTGATAATGTACCAGACCCAACAATTATCAATCCGCGCGATGCGATAGTTAAAATCACGTCTACAGCAATCTGCGGCTCGGATTTGCACCTCTACAATGGCTTCATCCCGACAATGCAATCGGGCGATATCATGGGGCACGAATTCATGGGGGAAGTAGTCGAACTCGGCAGCCAAGTCAAGAACTTAAAAAAGGGCGATCGCGTCGTCATTCCTTTTACTATTTCTTGCGGCAGTTGCTTCTTTTGCAACCGCGATTTGTGGTCGCTGTGCGACAACTCCAACCCCAATGCAGGGCTGGCTGAAAAAATGTTCGGTCATTCGCCGGCGGGACTGTTTGGCTACTCGCATTTAACGGGCGGCTATGCAGGAGGTCAAGCAGAATACGCGCGGGTTCCGTTTGCAGATGTCGGCCCTTTAAAAATTCCCGACGGACTTTCGGACGAACAAGTATTGTTCCTCACGGATATCTTTCCGACGGGTTACATGGCGGCAGAAAACTGCGACATTCAGCCGGGGGATACGGTAGCAGTTTGGGGATGCGGGCCGGTCGGACAATTTGCGATCAGAAGCGCGTTTATGCTGGGGGCCGATCGAGTAATTGCGATCGACCGCGTACCGGAACGCTTGCAAATGGCGGCCGCAGCTAAAGCAGAAATCATCAACTACGAAGAAATGGACGCCGGGGAAGCCGTCACCGAAATGACGGGCGGACGCGGGCCCGACTCTTGCATCGACGCGGTGGGAATGGAAGCCCACGGCACCGGTCTCGACGCTTTGTACGACAAAGCCAAGCAAGCCGTGCGGTTGGAAAGCGATCGACCTACAGCCCTGCGACAAGTTATCCTCGCCTGTCGCAAGGGAGGTACAGTGTCAATTCCCGGCGTTTACGGCGGCTTCGTTGACAAAGTGCCCCTAGGTGCAGCTTTCAACAAAGGCTTGACCATGAAAATGGGACAGACGCACGTTCACCGCTATTTGCGGCCTTTGCTCGATCGCGTTCAAAAAGGCGAAATTGACCCGTCATTCGTAATTACGCACCGAATGAAATTGGATGAAGCGCCCCACGCCTACGAGATTTTCAAACAAAAAAAAGACAACTGCATCAAAGTTGTCCTCAAACCCTAACTCGCATTTACCCTTCAAGGAGAAACTATGCTTTTACAAGAAAAAGAATCAGGCGACTTGATTGAAATCCTCGATGTAGATGCTTTAATCAGCCCTACAAAACAAGAAGTGTCGGGAAAAAATCAAGCTGGTCAAGAAGAGCAAGAGAAAGCAACTTTTCCAAAAAGTAATTTAGTCTTTCCTTCCGGTGAAAATCTGCCGCGCTGCTGGACTGAGGAAAATTATCAAACTCATTGATATCAAGGGAAACCCCAAACCTAATATCCAGAACCCCGACTTCTTAAAGAAGTCGGGGTTCTAACAGTTTGAGGTAAAAAGGGAGATTAATTGTTAACGATCCACTCGACTTGATGGGCTTCTGTGATGTCTGGAATATCCAGCCGCGCAGCTAATTTGCGAATGACTGCTTGCGGTAGTGTTGCTGTGCGCGATCGATTCCGCTGCAATATTTCTTCTAGAGGTACTTCTAGATAAACAATCCGAATGCGCGCTTGATAATCGGCAAAAAAATTAATTAATTGCTGGCGCATTTGTTTAGTTGTATTCGTGGCGTTCCACACAAAAGAGCGCCCGTCATTCATGTATTCGCGGGCTCTTTTTTTCGCGGCTGTGACCACATTTCCAGGGGTTTCGTCGGGAGGGACATTCATCTCTTTTCGCAGTGCATCCAGCGAGATTACTGGCAAATCTGGGAGATTTTTACGAATCCAATAATCTTTACCGCTTCCTGGCAATCCCGACATCAAAATTACTTCGCATTTAGTGTCGTCAAATGCTTCGTAATCCGGGTGGCCGTTCTCTTTGCGGAAATAGATAAATCGGCTGTGTGCTGAGGGGAATTGTCGGGGAGAATCCAAACAATTATTTTCTTGACAAAACTCCCGAAATAGTTCTATTTTATCGAGCAATTCTTGTCTGTCGCTACACTGTCGGCCGCGCACGTCTGCTTCGGCTAAAAGTGCGAGGAAATCGCAGCGGACAACTTGACTAACTTTAATTACCGACTGCTGCGGGTTGGGTTTGTCGATTAGCCAGATGGGTAAACTGCCGAATTGGACGATCGCCACCACGGTTTCCCGAATCTCAAACTGCACAGGCGGCTCGAATTGAGATAAAATTTGTCTAACCATTCTCGCACCTTGGCGGGCGTGACCTTTTGAGCTAATTCTGCCATCGGCTTCGATTTTTGTAAAGGTTGGTTTGGCGACATCGTGCAGCAAAGCGGCCGCAAAAAGTATCGATCGTTCTTGCACGGGTAATTGACGCCAATTTGGGGAAGATATTAATGCTTCGCAGACCATTCTGGTATGAATTAAAACGTCTCCTTCGGCGTGATAAATCGGGTCTTGCTGACATCCTTTTAAGTTTTGAATCCAATCGAAATGATTTTGAATGCTGTCCCAGTCCAGAAACCAATCGGGCGGTTGGGGACAAAAGGGAAAAGTCCAAGTGACCGAGGGCGATAACAGTCCATTCATAAATTCACCTGCGGGTTAACTAAAATTAAATAAATTCACATCGGGACGCAGAATATTCGGTATAATTGGGCGATTTAGCCAATGTCCTTCTGCATTTTTTATAGCAGTCAAAAAGCTGGCACGCACGTATTTGTAACGCGCCTTGACTATGCCATCTTCTTCAACTTTAATGTACAGCCCCTCCATGCGATCGCTCTTGTCAGTCTCTTTAAAACATCGTTCTTCATCTAATCCCAATTCCCGACAGGACAAACGCAACCGATCCAAATGTCCCGGTTGAATAAAATTAGATTTTTCCACAAACTGCATCATTTGCTTGGGAGATTTTACAACTCCAGAAAACAGCACGGGAACGGAGGCTAACGGCAGTCCGCTTAACAACTTGCGGCGGGATTCTGTACTCAGAAATTGACTGGTTTCTAAGTCCAGCACATCGTATTCCATAAAATAGTGCGGCAAAAAATCATAAAAAACAGTGTGTTTCGCATACAGCCATTCGCCGTAAAGAATGTAGCGATTTCCCAGCACTTCTCCCAGGGTTCCGCTGAGACTGAAAGCCCACTGCTTGAATAAGTTAAAATGTTTTTCCCTCGGCCCGCCGGTGAGATAGTGGCCGCGACTTTGCAGCAGCATTTGTCCGTCTGGTGCGAAGCTGATGCCTGTATTTGCGCCGTCTACCTTTTCTTCTATAATTAGAGGGCGATCGAGCAAAGCGCTAAATGGCACGCTGTCGAGGTCTTCATCACCCGGTTGGAAACGCGAACCTTCGATGTGATAAGTTCTAGGATATTTAACAATTTTGAGCATCAGCCAATCCATTTTAGATTTGAGAGGCGACCCATCCATTTTAGATTTGAGATTTGAGACTTGAGAGGCGACCGAATCTATTTAACCATTATAATGGAATAATCACAAAGGAGCGTGTAAGTTGAAAAGTCAAAGTTTCCAGAGCATATCATCAGCATTCGCTGGGATTCTATTAGTAGGCGCGCTACTCCTGGGATTAAACTCTTTTGTCGTCATCAATCCAGGTGAAGCAGGGGTGGTTAGCGTTTTAGGAAAAGCCACAGATGGAGCATTGTTAGAGGGGTTTCACCTCAGACCCCCGCTGATCTCCAAGGTAGATGTGTACGATGTAACAGTGCAAAAATTTGAAGTTCCCGCCCAGAGTGCTACTAAAGACCTTCAGGATTTAAATGCTAGTTTTGCAATAAACTTTCGCCTCGATCCTGCGAGAATAGTTGATGTCCGAAGGACTCAAGGAACCTTGGAGAATATAGTCTCAAAAATAATTGCTCCTCAGACGCAAGAAGCCTTTAAAACAGCGGCTGCACTGAGAACCGCCGAACAATCGATTACTCAAAGAAGTGAACTGAAGCGAGACTTTGATACTGCGCTGAAGGAAAGGCTATCCAAGTATGATGTAATCGTACTCGATACGAGCGTTGTTAATATTCGATTCTCCACAGATTTTGCGAAAGCGGTTGAGGAGAAACAGGTTGCTGAACAGCGGGCGCAAAGGGCTGTTTATGTGGCTCAGGAAGCAGAGCAGCAGGCTCAAGCTGACATTAACCGCGCTCAAGGTAGGGCGGAAGCTCAAAGACTTTTGGCGGAAACTTTGAAGGCTCAGGGCGGCGATTTAGTGCTGCAAAAAGAGGCGATCGAAGCTTGGAGAAGCGGCGGCGCTCAGATGCCAAAAGTGCTGGTTATGGGCGCAGGTTCGAGTCGGGTTCCTTTCATTTTTAATATGAACGATATTCAGGAAGAACCCGATCGCCCGCCAGTGACCAACAATTAAAATATGGCTGAGGGTAACAAGCCCGGTGTCTCCGAAAATATTGGCTTTGCTAACCACAAATCTCGGAATAAACCGGGTTTCCTCAGAAAGCGCACATAAGTCTTATGAGAGTTGCCGGAATATGCTACACTTCTGAAAGCCACAATATAACGACAGTTTGAAACCTGTCGTTATAAAAGCGAAGTCCGCAATTAACACGCAGGCAACACACTCATTTTAGGAAGCAAGGAAAAATCATGACCCGCGCTATTATGGAAACCGACAAAGGCACAATCAATTTGGAATTGTTCGATGCGGATGCGCCTAACACAGTGAAGAATTTTGTTGACTTGGCGGAAAAAGGTTTTTACGATGGATTGGCTTTTCACCGAGTCATTCCTAACTTTATGATTCAAGGTGGCTGTCCAAAAGGCAATGGAACGGGCGGCCCCGGCTACAAAATCAAGTGCGAAATCAACTCGAACAAACATGAGGCAGGAACTTTATCGATGGCTCACGCAGGTAAAGATAC
This sequence comes from Microcoleus sp. D3_18_C2, assembly GCF_036702395.1. Taxonomy (NCBI): domain Bacteria; kingdom Bacillati; phylum Cyanobacteriota; class Cyanophyceae; order Oscillatoriales; family Microcoleaceae; genus Microcoleus; species Microcoleus sp. D3_18_C2. Next base: position 10,345 of record NZ_JAUBTG010000037.1, read on the forward strand.
GGGTGGTAGCCAATTCTTTATTTGCCATTCTCCCCAGTCTCATCTAGATGGAGTGCACACAACTTTTGGCAAAACTGAGGATATGTCAGTCGTCAATGCTATCCGCCAAGGTGACAAGATTATTTCGCTCAAAATTGAGCATTAATTTCCTCTAATTAGTGGCGTTTGTAGTAAGGACTTTAGTCCTTATTGCAAACAAAACGTGTGAAAGTTAAGAGTTTTAAAATCTACAATTTATGACCAATAATTTCTTGATGGTACCCGCCACGTGATTTATCCGTGGAATCAATCCAAAATCCAAAATCATTGCATCCTCAAGCCCCCAGATTTATCCGTGGTGTCAATCTAAAATCTAAAATCTAAAATCTAAAATCGAATGACTGTTATCAATGATAATACTGTGGTGACTGAGTTAACTGAACTATATTTAAAATACGAAAAAGCTCTTTGTACGAATGATATTGAAACTCTCGATAATTTGTTCTGGGATGCGCCGGAAGTCGTGCGGTTTGGGGTGACTGAGAACCTGTACGGGAGTGATGAGGTGAGGGCTTTTCGCAAAGGACGATCGCCTGTAAATGTCGATCGAGAAATGTTCAACCTCAAAGTCGTGACATTCGATGCAGACACGGCGGCTGTGACGCTGGAATTTCGCCGTGTAATGGATGGAGTGGTGCGGCTGGGGCGGCAGAGTCAGATGTGGCGCAAGTTTCCTCAAGGGTGGAAGATTGTTTCCGCTCACGTTTCTTTTTTGCCGCTGTAAATGTTAAGTCATTTCCCTTGAATTGCCCGTAATGAAATTCTGTCGATCGGGCTGGGCGGGTTTATAGATATTATGGATGTGAATTACAGATTGTTTGTGAAACCCGCCCCTACAAGTATTGTGGTTAATTTACCTGACAGGATATTAAAGCTAAGAAAACAATATATTCAAATGTAAAATTACTATTTTAATTTGATTATTGTTGAGCCATGTAATTCGGCATAGATTCTTTTTTTCCTTTACTATTAGTACCTCTTCTTTTTGGTCACTCCCATTCGCTAATACAGTTCATATTTGAGCAAAGTACACGGAATCGAGCCATTATAAACAGGAATTCGCCGCGATGTCCTGAGTCCCACCTTTTTACCCAACTCCTTATTCCCAGTCAAAATAAAGGCATTCCAACCTTTAAAACGATGCTTGAAAATATCCCCCAACATCTTGTACAAATCTCCTAATTCGCTGGCATCTCCCAGGCGCTCTCCGTAGGGAGGATTGCAAATCAGAACGCCTCTGTCTGCGGGTGCTTCCAACTGAGATAACTCGGTTTGAGCAAACTGAATCTTACCGGAAATACCAGCTTGCTGCGCGTTCGTGCGAGCTTGAGTTAACATATCGAAATCGCGATCGCACCCTGCAATCACCTCTTTAAGTTCCGGTAACTCACTATTTTCCGCTTCCGCCCACAATTCATCCCACAAAGGTTCGTCAAAATCCCGCCAACTCATAAATCCAAACTTTTCTCTAAACAATCCCGGTGCAATATTCAATCCCTTTAAAGTCGCTTCCAAAGGCAAAGTTCCAGAACCGCACATCGGGTCTAAAAACGGCAAATCAGGCGTCCATTCTGCCATCTCCAACAAAGCCGCAGCTAGGGTTTCTTTGAGGGGAGCAAGCCCCATCGCCGGTCGATATCCCCGGCGGTGCAAACTGCCGCCAGAACTGTCTAAACTTAAAATAGCTCTATCTTGATGAATGTGAATGTTAATTTGCAAATCGGGATGCTCTACATCGACATTAGAACGCTTGTTAAATTGAAGGCGCTGTTGGTCGGCGATCGCATTTTTGACCTGCAAAGCTGTAAAGTGAGTGTGGTTCAACTTTTCGTTGCCGCCGGTGCAGTTTACTGCTAAAGTATTTTCGGGGTATAAGTATTCGTCCCAAGGGATTTTCTGCACTTCGCGGTAGAGCATATCCGAGTTGTAACACCGGAATTCGGCGATCGGCATTAGCACTCGAAAAATTGTTCTCGACCAAAGATTGACGCGGTACAATAAAGCCCGATCGCCCGCAAAGTAAACCCCTGTAAAATCTGGCTTGACATCCTGGGCCCCTAAACGTTCTAATTCTTGGGCGGCAATTGTTTCTAAACCGCGCGCAACTGTAGCAAAATATTGATTCATTGATAATTGGTAATTGGGAATTGGGAATTGTTACTAACAACAGACTCCAGACTGATGACTATAATAGCTGGTTTTAATCCTAACTATCAAAATAAATACTCTACCTTTACGATAAATCACTCGCATTAATCTGGGTGGGGGCGGGTTTGAGAGATTGTTCTTTGTTGGCTGTGATTGTTTGTGAAACCCGCCCCTACAGATTGTTAAAAATGTGTGAGTCACAAACTGTCGGTGGGGGCGGGTTTGAGAGATTGTTCTTTGTTGGCTGTGATTGTTTGTGAAACCCGCCCCTACAGATTGTTAGAAATGTGCGAGTCACAAACTGTCAGTAATACTGGTGAAATTAAAAGCTTTCACGCGCACTCCGGGTACGACACTACCGCCGTAACGCTTCACCGTACTAACTGCATCCACATCGCGCAACATATCAGGTAAAACTTGATTGAAACGCAGGTTTTTAATCGGGTAAGCAATTTTGCCATCCTCAATCAAAAAAGTACCGTCGCGAGTCATTCCCGTTACTTCCAATGTTTTCGGATTAACGTAGCGCACGTACCAAGCTCGACTGACGAAAATTCCTCGCTCGGTTTGAGCAATTAAATCGGCTAAACTTTGGTCGGAACCTGTCATCACGATCGGGTAATAAGCACCTTTTGCCTCTTTGCCTTTTTGTTCGGCCCAGTAGCGGGAATAAGACAAACTTTGAGGGACGCCATCTTTGATGATTTCCAAATAGTTATTGCTCAATCCGTCGCCGAAAAAAGTATTCGATCGCAACAAAGGATGAGCCGGATCGCGCTGCACTTGCACTAACGGGCTAAAAAGTTGTTCCCCCGCGCGGTTTCCCGCTGGTTTTCCCTCTGCATCGGCGATCGACATAAACGATCGCCCCTCATCCGCCGCCCTCGCATCCAGCCCCCAAATTACCCACGGTAGCAAGCCCGCAAAAGCAGCGCCGTCAAAGATTACCGGATAAATGCCGGGAGTGACTTCGCGGGGGTTGCGGGAGGATTTCGCCCGATCGAGCACTTGTTCTGCTAATTGGGCGATCGGCAATTCGTTGATACTCCAAGCAGTGCTCTTCGCCCAACTAGAACCGTCTTCAACGCGAGCAGTAAAGCTGAAATCCGCATCTGTAGACTGGTTGCAGGCGCGGAGTCCGGTTGACGAGGCGATCGCGTACAGCGACGCCTCAGTGCTCAAAGTACCCGAACCATGAGCGCCCCCCTGGGAGGATCTGGCGCACGCTTGCTGCACCATTTCGGCCCGCGCTAGAGGCGATACAGTTGCCGTTGCTGCGTCGAATGCGGGCGATCGCAAATCGTAGGTTTGAGGCGGCAGCAGCGGCATCCATTCGGGGTCTGCCGGCGCAATTCGGGCCAATTCTTCCGATCGCTTGACTGCAGAGGCGATCGCATCTTCATCAAATTCTGTAACAGCAGCAGAGGCGCTTTTGTTACCGAAATAGCTAGTAATGTTCAGGCTAAATACAGTTTTGCTGATATTTTGGCTGATTTGATTTTCCGAAAATCGGGAAAGAGATTCCTCGCCAGTAGAGAGACTGACAAATACTTCCTCTGCTTTGGATAGTTTGACTGCTTTTTCTACTACAGATAAGGCTTGGTCTTCACTTAAAATTGCGGGCGATGTTGTTACGAGCATAAGCTAAAGTCCCGGAATATTTGTTGTATTTGAAAATAGGTTTAGCCGCAATACTACGGTTAACTCGCCTGTACTAAAGAGCGTACTGCTAACACTTCATCTGCTCCCAGAGGTTCCACATCTGAAGGAGAAACAGCCACAACTAAAATCGATTCTCCTAAAGCATTAAATATTTCTAGAACGCAGCCATCATCTTCGCCTTCCCTTGGATGAGGTACCCGAGCGACTAGCATGGCTACATCACCTTTTTTGAGCTGATATAGCGGCATATCCCGACACAATGCTACACGCTGGTAAAGTTCAAGTTTCACGTCGAGACTCCTTTTTGGGTTTGAGAGTAAGCTGTCGGGCATCTAAGTTGTCAGTCCGGGACGCAATTGTCATAATTAGTAAGGTGCGTCGCTGCGATATTTTAGATTTTTTTGAGGATTTTTGATGGCGACGCACCCTACAGATCCTTTAGAATTCTCACATTAAAAACCTACAATCTAATTAAGAATTTCCCCCAATTTGAATATCTCTCACTCGCACCGGCACACAAGCGTGAGTCATTTGAGCTATCTGCATCGGTTCACCTTTGCCGCACATATTCGTACCGCATTGAACCAGCTCCGAAGCTGGCCCGATCGCATCTATTTGATTCCAGAAATCAGTAGTCATCGCCTGATAAGTTACATCCTTCAACATACCGACAACTTTACCTTTTTCCACCTTCCAAAAAGCATCGCCACCGAATTGAAAATTGCGCCGCTGCTGGTCGATCGAATAACTACCCATACCGTCGATTAAAATCCCGTCTTCCGTATCCGCAATCATCTGTGCCAAAGTAGCAGTATGGCTGCCGCCATCCGGGCCCGGCTCCAATCCCAAATTGGGAATTCTCACCATCGGCACGCTCGACCAACTGTCAGCGTAAGCAGAACCGTTGCTGCTGGGACGTCCGAGGCGGTAAGCCGTCTCTCTGTCAGTGAGATAATCAACTAAAATTCCATCCTTGACAACGTACCACTCTTGTGATTTTACGCCCTCATCATCGTAACCCATTGTACCGCGGCCACCCGGTTGAGTGCGATCGCACTTAAAATTAACCCAAGGTGCAGCGTATTGCAGTTTATTTAACTTATCAGTAGTAGCAAAGCTCGTGCCAGCAAAATTAGATTCGTAACCGTAAACCCGGTCTAATTCAGTTGGATGTCCTACCGATTCGTGGATTGTCAAATACAAATTTGTCGGCTTAAGAATCAGGGATTTGCAAATACCAGCCGGGACTTTTGGAGCGCGGACTTTCTCAATAGCTTCGGCGGCAACTCTTTCGACTTGACTCAACAAATCATCGGGATTAATATGTTCGTAACCGATATTCATCGGCGGGCGTTCGTAACTGCGACTTTGGGCATCGCCGCCCGCAATTGCCGTACAGGCAAAACCCGGATAGCTGCGGTAAATTGTTTGTTCGATTAGAGAGCCTTCTGTAGAAGCAAAAACCTTGTCTTCGCGGCTTGACTGCAAAAAAGAAGAAGCTTTTTTGATGCCTTGTGCGCCGTGTGCTAGCAGCCGCTCGTTGATAGTTAGCAGCAGTTCGGCTTTGTCAGCAACGGGTACAGAAAAAGGGTCAATGGCGATGGGAGTAATGTAGGTATCGACATATTTTTCGACAGGCACTAACCGCACCGGTTCCTTCTGAGTTAAGCGGCTGCCTTTCGCGATTTCTACAGCCAAAGCGACTATTCTTGCAACCTCTGCGGGTGTTTTGCTGTGACTGGCGGCAAACCCCCAAGCGCCGTCTAGAAGCACGCGCACGCCAAAACCGGAACTTACATTATCTGACAGTTGACTTAAAGATCGATCGCGCGCGTAAAGATTCTGCCTTCGGTAACTGCAAAAACGTACATCACCGTACTCGCAACCTGTTTTCCGAATCAAATCTACAGCCAAATTTGCTAACTCGTTAGCAGAGATTTTTGCAGTTAATTGCACCATAGTTATTCGTCATTCGTCGTTAGTTGTCAATTATTATAACATATTGGAATAAACCGCGAAGATGCGTTCGGCGAAGCCGTTCCCGAAGGGTAGAGCGCGAAGGAAGGAAATAGAGAGGTCTTTCTCATATCGTTTACGGTTTTTTCGGAATGATTAAACCGCAGAGGCCGCAGAGACCGCAGAGGAAGAAAAGAGAGAGATAAATAATTCCGATGACAACGAATTTGATGTCATTTCTAAGTAGAGTTTTTACCTGAAAACATCTTCTTCTTTCTCTTCCTTCTTCGCGCCGCTTCGCTAACGCGCCGCTTCGCTAACGCGTCTTCGCGGTTCGTTTAATCTCACTCCATCTCCTGCAAAACCCCTGTCAAAATTTCCACAATTTTATCGATATGTTCTTTCTCAATAATCAGCGGCGGCGACAAAGCAATAATATCACCAGTCGTGCGAATTAGCAACCCTTTTTCATAGCACTGCAAGAAACAATCAAACGCCCGTTTTCCCGGTTTCCCAGCAATAGATTCCAACTCAATCCCCGCCACCAGTCCCAGATTGCGGACATCAATTACGTGCCGCACTCCCTTCAAAGAATGCACCGCATCTTCCCAGTAACCAGCCATCTTATCTGCTCGTTCAAATAACCTTTCTTCCTCATAAATATCCAGCGTCGCCAAAGCAGCCGCACAAGCCAGAGGATGACCAGAATAAGTATAACCGTGAAAAAGCTCGATCGCATTTTCAGGAGCATTCATAAAAGCATCATAAATGCCTTGTTTCACAAACACCGCCCCCATCGGCACCGTACCGTTAGTTATCCCTTTCGCCGCCGTCACAATATCGGGAACCACCCCAAAATATTCCGTAGCAAAACTAGAGCCTAGCCGCCCGAATCCGGTAATTACCTCATCAAAAATCAGCAGAATTCCGTATTTGTCGCAAATCGCCCGCAGCCTCTCCAAATAACCTTTCGGGGGAATCAAAACCCCTGTAGAACCAGCCACCGGTTCGACAATTACTGCTGCAATATTAGACGCATCGTGCAAAGCGACAATCCGCTCCAATTCATCCGCCAAATGCGCTCCCCATTCCGGTTGTTTGCGGCTGAAAGCATTGTGTTCGAGACTGTGAGTGTGAGGCAAATGATCGACTCCCGTGAGCAAACTGCCAAAAAACTTGCGGTTTGTACCGATACCCCCGACAGAAATTCCCCCAAAACCAACGCCGTGATAGCCACGTTCCCTCCCGATCAATCTTTGGCGAGTTCCTTCACCTTTCACCCGGTGATAAGCAATCGCAATTTTTAAAGCAGTTTCTACAGATTCCGAACCCGAATTAGTAAAGAAAACGCGATCGAAATTGCCCGGAATCATCTTTACCAAACGTTCCGCCAATTCAAAAGCACCTGGATGTCCCATCTGAAAAGCCGGAGAGTAATCCAAACGCAAAACCTGCTGTTTAACTGCTTCGGCAATTGTCTCGCGGGCGTGTCCTGCATTCACGCACCACAGCCCCGCAGTACCATCTAAAATTGAGCGGTTATCATCGCTTGTAAAGTGCATATCTTTGGCAGAAACCAACATTCGCGGATTCGCTTTAAACTGTCGGTTGGCGGTGAACGGCATCCAGTAAGCGTCCATATTTGTCATGTTTTTTTATCCTTTTATATTGATGCTTCTGCATCCAAACTATAACTTGCTACCGATTGCCGATCGCCAGACGCTTATTATAATTTTACAAAACACCTCTCTCCCTCTTTCTATCTTTTCTATCTCCTCTGCGCCCTCTGCGCCCTCTGCGGTTAGTAAAAAAAATATCATTCACAAATGAAATAAAATCACTGCCGCAATCCTAAATCTTGGCGATGGCTTTCCTAGCGGCAGAGATATCAGATTAAAAACCCGGTTCATTAATTAACATAAAAAAAACCGGGTTTTTAAGGAACCTAAAAACTTGATGTTTAATGACAAAAACTAGCTAATTAACGATCGCCCCCACAGACTCAGGCTGCAACAAACCCGTCAGCATTTTCACAGGCCTTTCTTCGTAGGGCCACGCGAAAGCATGGCGGAAAGCTGCTTCTTGACACGCTTGCAATTGCCGAAAATCAATGATATCCAAAGTTAACAAATTCTCGTACTCGAAAGGCAAGCGCACGTTGTGCAATCCCGCGTTGTCGGTGCAAATGGCAATATCGACGCCAGCTTCAAAACATCGATCGAACACAATCTTCAATTCGCGCATATCTTGCAACGTCCCCGTTTTGAGATAGGTAGTTGGGCAAACCTCCAAGCATTGACCCCTGCGCGCGACTTCTGGCAGCAATTCGGGATATTTTAACGGAATTTGAATCCCGTGGCCGATACGCATCAGATAGGGCAGAAGTTCGGGATAACAGCCAGAGGTAGTTTCGTAGAGGTGGCCGGTAGTTTTGATGCCGATCGACCTCGCGTACTGGTACAATCCGACAAACTCCTCCAAACGATCGCCTATACAATCATCGCCGCCAGCTATATCGATCGCACAAACATATTCTCCCATCCCGGCCGCCAAATCTACGATCGCCCGATTCACCTCATAGGGTAAACGCGAGTGCATACACAAAATTTGGCTAGTAACAATCGGACAATCGCTAATTTGACTTGCCTTGCCCACAACTTGTACAATTTCTGCCATCAAATCAATGCGTTCTGACTGATTCAAATGTTCTGGAGTCCGCAAATAAGGCGTATAGCGCAACTCCAAATAAGCCAGATTTTCAAACACGTAAGCGCCCCGCATCAACCGATAGATGAAATAAGGCAACGTCTCAACAGTTTGAACGCTTTCTACCAGCGTGTGCAGTTCCAAATACTCATTGAGAGTATTGCGCGGACGAGTGTAAAACTCCTCAAATTCCGAGTATTTCGGAAATCGATTAACCATCTCAGCATTGTGGCGATCGAAATACCGCCACAGCACCCTAGGAACGACGGAACCACCCAGATGGCGGTGCAACTCAGCGTGTAAACTCATGGCAACAAAGCCTCTATTTTCTCAATCTTAACAAAAATTAATTAGTCAGTAGTCATTAGTCAGTAGTCAGTAGTCATTAGTCATTGGTTATTTGTTAGTTCCAATGCCTAATGCCCAATAGACATCTCCCATAATTCTTGTGGAACAGGCATCTTGCCTGTTCAAAATAGGCTTTTTGGGAGATGCCCCATGCCCCATGCCCCATGCCCCATGCCCCATGCCCCATGCCCCATGCCCCATGCCCGTATCTAAAATCCCAAATCTAAAATCTAAAATCTAAAATTGATTGACATTTCGGACGCATTCATACATAATCGGAGATTGTGTCAACCTGAACAGAACGCGAGAAACCCTTGGCTAACGTAGTTGTAATCGGCGCCCAGTGGGGCGATGAAGGAAAAGGCAAAATTACCGATTTGCTCAGCAAATCCGCAGATATCGTTGTCCGCTACCAAGGGGGCGTCAACGCGGGTCACACCGTGGTAGTCAACGGTCAGACTTTCAAGCTGCACTTAATTCCGTCTGGGATTCTCTACCCTGATAAAGAGTGTATTATCGGCTGCGGCACGGTCATCGACCCTAAAGTTTTAATTGCAGAGTTAGATCAGCTAGAGGCACTGAATATTTCGACAACCTCGCTGATGATTTCGGAGACGGCTCACGTCACGATGCCCTATCATCGATTAATTGATGTAGCATCGGAAACGCAGCGGGGAAATTATAAAATCGGGACGACGGGACGCGGCATTGGCCCTACTTACGCCGACAAGTCGGAACGCACTGGCATTCGGATGCTAGATTTAATGGACTTGGACGGGTTGCAAGAACAATTGGAATGGACGATTAATTGTAAAAATGTCCTTCTCGAAAAACTCTACAATTTGCCGCCTTTAAATCCGCAAGACGTAATTGATGAATATCGAGTTTATGCGGAACGTTTGCGCCCGCACGTAGTAGATAGTTCCCTGAAGATTTATGAGGGACTTCACAAGCGGAAAAATATTCTGTTTGAAGGCGCGCAAGGCACTTTATTAGACTTAGACCACGGCACTTATCCTTACGTTACTTCGAGCAATCCCATCGCTGGCGGTGCTTGTGTGGGAACCGGAGTCGGCCCAACAGCGATCGATCGCGTAATTGGCGTAGCAAAAGCTTATACAACCCGCGTCGGAGAAGGCCCATTCCCTACTGAAATGGTAGATGGAATAGGAGCAATTTTGGGCGATCGAGGTGCAGAATTCGGCACGACAACCGGTCGCAAACGCCGCTGCGGTTGGTTCGACGCAGTAATCGGCCGCTACGCAGTCCGCATCAACGGCCTTGACTGTCTGGCAATTACCAAACTAGATGTTTTGGATGAATTAGAAGAAATAAAAGTTTGCGTTGCTTACGAAATTGACGGCGAAAAATGTGTTGATTTCCCGAAAAGTTCCCGGATATTTGCTCGGTGCCAACCTATTTACGAAACCCTTCCCGGTTGGAAACAGTCTACGGAAGAGTGCCGGAATTTGGAAGATTTACCGCCGCAAGCTTTGAATTATCTGAAGTTTTTGGCAGATTTGATGGAAGTGCCGATCGCGATCGTTTCTCTCGGTGCGAGCCGCGACCAAACTATTATTGTAGAAGACCCGATTCACGGCCCGAAACGCGCTTTGCTTTCTGCAGACGGTACGCCAGTAGCAGCACAATCATAACAGGTTTAGTTATAATAGACAAAAAGGGTCTATCTCATGTGTGACGAGGCTCCAATGACCGATGAAGATCGTCTGATATACCAACTAACCCTTCATCGAGATTTGGTTGGCTGGGTAATCGGAAAGTTAGCTGAAGATGGCATTGCATCCCAGAGAACTACTGGCAACGATCCGAAAGGAGACATTTTGATTGTCGCTCCCAATGAGGCCTCGCAAGTAAAAGAAATAATTCGGGATCTTCATAATCAATACACGAGAGAAAATATCAAAGATTCACAGTCAACCTTAGAGGAAAGAAAAACAAACTTACCGCATATAGAAATCAAAACCACATACCTTTCAGGAAAAGCAGTTAATGAAATTATTGATACTGCTACTGTCATTGCAGTTGTAAGTGCCGATAGAATTTCTGAACCGGGCAAGGCAAAATTTATAAAAGCAGGTATAGCTTATGCCGAAAATATTCCTTTGGACGAGTTTCTAGATGTTTAGTAGCAGGAGTAATCCCAATGTTTGACATCAGTTTTTATTCAGCAAATGGAGAACCGTCCGATAGTGTAAGAATAACAGCAGCTACTTACGAATGGTTAGCAAAATCAGCATTTTCAAAAATAGGTGGCGAATCAGTCGAAACCCAAATTTACCTAGATGAAGAAAATGTAATTCTGCCTCTAGTTGAATTAAATCAAGATATTCGCCAGCAGTTCAAGAAAATTTTCAGCGAAGCAATCATCAGTGAAAGCGATGCAGTTCTTACTAAGCTGGGTGATTCCCCTTCAAAAGAAGAGTATCAATCAGGAACGTACCGTCTCAGAAAAATGCTGGAATTGCTCAAGTGTGTGGAAAACGAAAATTATCAATACCTTCAGCGAATTTAATCGGAACTTACGCAACTGGTTCAATTCGTAGGGTGCGTCAGTTGATAAGACCTAAATTTTTTGTCATAAACTCAATACTGACGCACCATACAAGCTAGTTAAAGTGTGACCGTTGACCTGAGTCTGATTAATGTTCGATCGCAATATCACAATTCTGGTAAAATGTAAAAACAATTAGCAGAAAGTCAGAAAATGGAACTCGCAGTAGAATGTCAAAAGCGGGCAGAAGGCAGTAAACCTAACGCCCTGCGCCGCTCTGGATTGATTCCCGCCGTCCTCTACGGGCACAAAGGCTCTGAATCCATTTCCCTTACCATCAAAGCCAAAACAGTTGAACACCTGCTCAAAAAGCACGTAGTCAACAATACCCTAATTGACCTCAGCATTCCCGACCTCTCTTGGAGCGGAAAAACCTTGCTCCGGGAAGTTCAAGTTCATCCTTGGAAGGGCTATCCTTACCACCTGAGCTTTTTCTCCGTGGCAACTCAAGACAGCCTGGAAGTTGAAGTGTCGCTGAATTTTGTCGGCGAACCAGTCGGCGTCAAGTTAGAAGGCGGCATTTTGGATACCGTACTGACGCAACTCGCAGTTAAGTGCAAACCAGACAGCATTCCTGAAGCAATTGAAGTAGATATTTCTCATTTAAAGGTTGGGGATGCGCTGCATATTCACGAGTTAGTTTTGCCTGCGGGAGTGGTAGCTCTCGGCGAACCAGATCAGGTGGTTGTTAGCGTGCTGGGAATTCAAGCAGGTTCTGAAGCAGAAGACGCAGAAGAAGACGCAGCCGCAGCAGCTTAATTAGTAATTGCTAATAGTTGTTAACTAATTAATTGTTGAAAAAAAAGGGCGATCGCTTTCTCCCAAAAGGGCGATCGTTTTTTGCTAAAAAGGCTATTCTAATTTGGGTTCGATCGCACTTACTCTACTGGGCCTTGAATCTGCTGTCGCACCCATTGACTAAAATCAATCTGTGCGGCAACTTCATCGATGAAAGCCACTTCTAGAAACTGGTATAAATCCGTTTTTTCAATAATGGGAAAAGTCGGAGATCGATCGCGCTCAACATAAGCCCCATCGACTAATTGCAGAATCCGCCATACCCGCCCGTTAAACCGCCAAAATTCCGGCACGCCTATACTGGCATAGAGTGTATTTTTATTGATATCGGTATGGGTAATATCTACTTCCACGACTAAATCCGGGGCGGGATCGACATTCAAATTAACCAGGCGATCCGCCACTAAGGCATAATTCTGGATGTAATACCCATTGTCAGGCTCGGCGCTCTTGAGGAGGTCTTCGCGATCGAGCGTAGTCGATCCCATCGTCTTGATTTTCATGCCCATCTCCACCACAAGGACTCTAATAAAGAGTTCAATCAAGCGAGCAGAGCGTTCGTGTTCTTCGAGGGGCATGGTGATTTCTAATACTCCGTTATCGTAGCTAAAACGGGCGCGGGTGCGCTCCATCAGCAAACTTTGAATTTGCTTGAAGGCTTGCCAATCGATATCGCGAAAGGTGAGGCGCTTTTCACCGACAAGTTGAGGTGGTGGCTCTAACAACATCAAAATTACCGCAATTTAAGCGAAAGTTGACAAAACATTTGCTGTTAATTATTTTAATATATTTCTTCAATAAGTCTTGTGGTGCAGGCATCCTGCCTGGGATCGATTTTGGTGCGTGAGGAACTATTGCCGCTGGAACTTCGTCTGCTGCACTATCGACTTTCTCAAGTTTCTAGAGGTACAAACCAAACCTCGAAAATCCTGACATCCGCCGAATCAGGCATCCCTCATGGGGGGTGAAAACCTGTATCTGCGGTGCAAGCACTAGAATGCCGGGAAAAAACCGAGGCGGAGGTGGTCGATCGCTTTTTTGCCGGAGTTGCGCGCTCGCGATCGTATTCTGCTATTGTTGAAGCTTTGCATCACATTCTCGACAGCTTTGGTAAAACGGCAATTGTTGGCGTCAAACCGCTGTATAATTGTGAAACATTTTGAATCCTATAATTTACTTGCTACTTGTGGAGCCGCCGCCCCTATGCCATCAACAGTCAGTACAGAATCAACAGCGGTTCAATTTAACCAACAGGGAGAAACATACTTATCCCAAGGAAAAATAGAAGAAGCCATCGCCTCCTGCGAGCAAGCTTTGAAGATTCACCCCAATTTTGCACCGGCTTACAAGACTTTGGGCAACGCGCTGCAAGCTCAAGGCAGGATGGAAGAGGCACGGCACTGGTACGCTAAAGCGATTGAAATAGAACCGAATTTTGCGGAAGTATACGCGAATTTGGGCAGCCTGGGCGCGCAGCAGCAAAAATGGCAGGAGGCGATCGGATTTTATCAAAAGGCGCTCGCGATTAAGCCGAATTTCGCGGGAGTGTACCGGAATTTAGCAAAAGTATTCGGACAAATTGGCAAACCGGAAGAAGCCCAGCAGTGCTGGTATCAAGCATTTAGTTTGGAACCGGAAAAAGTAGCGCCGGGGGAACACTTGAATATGGGCGACGCTTTTTTTCGGCAGGAAAAATTCCCCGAAGCGATCGCCTGTTACGATCGCGCCATAAAATTAAATCCTAATGTGGCGACGGCTTACCAAAATTTGGGCGAAGCGCTCAAAAAACAAGGCAAGTTAGAGGAAGCGACAGCATATTATCGCAAAGCTATTGAACTGAACGCAGCTAATGCGAGAAACGGCAGCGAGGGAAAGGAAACTTTGGCGGGTGCAAATGGAACAAACGGTGCAGTTAAGCAACAGCCCGCAGCAACCGCAGTTAAGCCACCAGTGCAGCAGGCAGTTCAGCAGGCAGTTAATCCGCCAGTTCAGCAGGCAGTTAATTCTACAATTAATATAGAAGATCCAGAAGCATACAAAATACTAGCAGAAGGCTATTTTGCTCAGGGCAAATTGGAACAGGCGATCGCAGCTTGCAAGAAGGCGCTGCAAATTAAGCCGGAAGCGCCGCTTTACAAAATGCTGGGCAACGCGCTGCAAGCTGGCGGAAAAATTGATGAAGCTAAAAGTTGCTATGTCAAAGCAATAGAAATCAACCCAAATTTTGCCGAAGCTTACGCTAACTACGGCAGCATTTGCGCGCAGCAAGAACAGTGGCAGCAAGCGGTTTCTGCTTACGAAAAGGCGATCGCCCTGAAACCGGATTTTGCAGGTGCTTTCCGCAATTTTGCGAAACTGTTGACGCAGTTAGGCAAGCCGGAGGCTGCTGCTGAGGCTTGGTATCGAGCATTTGCGATCGACCCGAAGTCTGGCACCGCTGAGGAACACGAGAATTTAGCCAAAACTTTGATCGAGCAAGGTAAGGTAGATAAGGGAATTGACTGTTACCGGCGCGCGGTTGAGTTGAACCCAAATGCTGGCGCAGCTTATCACGAATTGGGCGAAATTCTTAAGGGTCAAGAACAGTGGGAAGCGGCGGTAGATGCTTACAGCAATGCTATTAGAAACAATCCCGATCTTTCTTGGTCGCACAACAATTTAGCTGAGTCGCTGGTTAAGTTGGAACGGTGGGAGGAAGCTGTAAATGCTTACCGCAAGGCGATCGAATTAAATCCTGATTTTAGCTGGTCTCACAACAATTTAGCAGATGTATTGCTGAAGTTGGAACGGTGGGAAGAAGCTGTAGAGTCTTACCGGAAAGCAACAGAATTAAATCCAGATTTCAGTTGGTCGCACAACTATTTAGCAGACGCGCTGATTAAACTGGGAAGGTGGGATGAGGCAATTTCGGCTTACCAAAGGTCGATCGAACTCAATCCCGACCATTTTTGGGCGCACAACAATTTAGCAGAAGCGCTGGTGAATTTGGAACGGTGGGATGAGGCAGTTGTTGCCTACCGGCGTGCTAATGAAGTTAATCCGAATTTCTTCTGGTCGCAGAGCAAATTAGGCGACGTGTTGCTAGAAATGGAAAGGTGGGAGGAGGCGATCGATGTTTACCGACGCGCGGCCGAGTTGAATCCTGATTTTCCGTGGACTTATTACAACATGGGAACGGCTTTTGAGAACCTGGAACGGTGGGATGAGTCGATCGCCGCTTACCGCCGCGCTGCGGAGATTCAGGCGGATTTGCCGTGGCTTTCGCAAAAGTTGGCTGATGCTTTGAGGATGCGATCGCAGTGGGATTTGCAGGAGGCGATGCGTTTGTACCGGCGGGCGATTCAGGGGAATCCTGATGACGTGCAGTTGTATCACAAGGCGCTGGAGATTGCGCCGAATGATGCTGACCTTTATGTTGAGTTGGCTAATGCTTTGGTGCGGAAGAATTGGCCGGATGGGGCGATCGTCTTTTATCAGATGGCGTTGCAGATTCGGCCTGAATCTCCGGAAATCCGCCAGCAGTTAGATCGGGTATTGGCCACAAAAGAGCCAATTAAAAACCAGTCGCCCGTGGAGGTATTGAGTACGCCTAAAAGCCATGAACCAGTGAGTACAGGCGGTATGATCGTTAGTGAGCGCGTAGAAGATAGACATGTTGAGAAGGACGTGCGTCTTATTGCTTTTTATCTGCCTCAGTTCCATCCGATCCCAGAAAATGATTTGTGGTGGGGTAAAGGTTTTACAGAGTGGACTAAAGTTACAAAAGCTCAACCTTTATATCAAGGGCATTATCAACCTCATCTTCCAGCAGATCTAGGATTCTATGATTTACGCCTGTCGGAAGCCAGAGAAGCACAGGCAGCACTAGCAAAAGAGTATGGGATTTTTGGCTTTTGCTATTATTATTATTGGTTCGCCGGCAAGCGCCTGCTTCACCGCCCTCTAGATGGAATCTTGGAAACAAAGAAACCGGATTTTCCATTCTGCGTTTGTTGGGCGAATGAAAACTGGACAAGACGCTGGGATGGAGCCGAACACGATATTTTGATCGCGCAAGACCATGCTCCAGACCAAAATAAAGCTTTTGCCGAAAGTTTAATTCACATTTTGCTTGATGAGCGATATATTCGCATCAATGGCGAACCCTTACTCATTGTCTATCGCAGTGATATTTTGCCAGATCCTATCCGCCTAACAGAGCAGTGGAGAGAGGTTTTCAGAAGAAATGGTGTCGGAGAAGTTCACCTTTGCCTCGCAATTACTTGTTTTTCTGGTTATGTAGACCCAGTTAGTGTCGGCTTTGATTCTTCGTTGCAGTTTCCACCGCACGGAGTCCCGGCTCGGGAAATTCCCCCCTCAGAACTTGTTGGAATGCGAGGTGATTTTACCGGAAAAATGTATGACTATCAAGACGCTGCTATCAATATGGTGTCGTCAAAGCTTCCAGATTTTAAAATGTTTCCCGGAGCAATGACTGCATGGGACAATACTGCTCGCAGAGGAAGTTCAGCTCATGCTTATATTAATTCTAGCCCCGACGCTTACGAGTTTTGGCTGCGCGGTTCGATCGAGAAAACCAAACAAAGGTATTCAGGCGATGAACGACTGGTCTTTATTAATGCTTGGAATGAATGGGCCGAGGGCGCTCATCTAGAACCCGATCAGAAATACGGACACAGCTATCTTTTAGCAACTCGCAACGCTCTTGCTGGTACGCACAGTTGGCAAACAACTATCAAATTGTTGCGTTGTCTTCCCCCAGAATATCTACATCCATCGCTGGAAGAGTTGGAGAAGAGAATCGCAGCCAAAGACCGATCGCTCGAAGCCATGTACAACCTTCTTAAACAGACAACAGTACACGAACTTTTCGATCCCAAAGCAGAAATATGGACGTGGCTGTAGATCCAGACAAGCTGGACATGGCTAAATTTTGGCAAACTGTAAAACTATTGCTGGTACTCACTGGTGCAAAACAATCACCTTAATATTTCTGGATTGCCTCTAGTCTCGATCGTTATTCCCTGTTACAAACACAAAGATTTTATCAAGAGGTGTCTGGATTCAGTTGCTGCTCAAACCTATGAAAATTTAGAGGTGGTAATTATTGATGACTGTTCTCCCGACGGTTCATCAGATGAAATAGCACGTTTAATTCAAAGTGTTAGTTGGGAGTCTAGGTTTCCCAACCGCACACAATTTTATCCATTCACCCAGAATCAGGGTGCTCATGCTGCTATTAATTACGGCATAACGCAAGCAAAGGGAAATATTATTGCAATATTAAATTCGGATGATACATATCATCCGCAGCGCATCCAATTGATTGTTAAGGAAATGCAGGCTAAAGGGTGCGAATTTGCATTTAGTCGGGTGCAGTATATTGATGCCGATGACAGGATTGTCACCGAATCTCATCCTCAAGCTCGCAGTTATTTCGCCGCTCAAGAAACAATCAGGCAGTTTCCCTCAGTGGGATTTGCGTGTTTCACATACAATGTAAGTATATCAACAGGAAATTTTGTTTTCACTAAAGAGCTTTTTAACCGCGTCGGTCACTTTAGTAATTATCTGTACTGTCACGATTGGGACTTTCTCCTTCGGTCGATCGTACATACGGAACCGCTGTTTTTAGAGCAAGACCTGTATTACTATCGCTTTCACGGGAAAAACTCTTTTGAATCTTTAGGATCGATTGGCTCTCAAGAAACCCACAAAATTCTTACGGCTTTTATCGCGCAGATACGCAATAGTTTGCCGCCAAATCGCTTGGCTCCTTCTCCATTCAATTGGCCTGACTTATTTGAATTATTCATTCATTGGTATGGCTACGATAAATTAAACACCTCTGGGTGAGTAGTTGGCTAATATGCCCACAGTGTCCGACACTGTGAGCATATTAGTATCAGCGATCACCCAGATGTTTTTGCATAACTATCAGTGATTGCGGGATGACCGTTGGATCGTAGGTGAAATCGCAGAAATCAAGATATTTAGTCCACTCTCGCTCAATATACTTCTGGGGAATTACAGCTTCTCCGTAGAAAGATGCGTCGCGAGGGCCTCCGCCCCCTGTGGGACTATATAAAAACTTACCGCTGTCGTAGTCGGCAAAAGCAGCCTCAGTGTCCACAAATGAGTGAGCTAAGGCATGATGCCAATTATTAGAACTATTGCTCTGGTTTCGGAGCGTGCGACAAAGTTCTATAAAACTGCGCGCCTGAGTAGTGGCGACGAGGATACCTCCTGGTTTTAGTATCCTTGAGAACTCTTCAATCCACTGAATGTGAACCGATTCCGCCAAGTGAGAGAAGACGGAGTAGGCGTAAACAATGTCGAAACTGCCCTCAGAAAATTCCAAAGGAGGCAGCGGTTTGATGGCGCTGTAGTGTCCGTGTCCGACTGTTTTGAGACAGAGGTCAGTCATCTCTGAATCGACATCAATGCCATAGAGATTGTCTGCGGTGACATCTTTTAGGAAAAAACGAATTATCCGCCCCCATCCACAGCCAAAATCTAGAACTCGACTATCCCGCCCTAATTTCCGCCCCAATTTCCCTGCATACCGTTTGATTTCAGAATAGAAATTAAACGCTTCATTAAGAGCCTGTGACCCCGACATTCCAACAAACTGACGCTGAAGTTCTTCGGGCGGAAATCCCGGCATTTCAATGCCGTCTACGATACCGTGATCGAGGCTTTTAAGCAGTACCTCCAACCATTCGCTATCGCTCATGCCAGACGTATAAGTTAAGATCGCAGCGTTAGTGCTTCCCGATGCAACAACCTCCGGTTTTGAAGGAGCGATTGTTACCAGCGGATGTCTGATAGACGCTTCGGATAAATTCGTCGTCGATACCACCTGTAACTGCTGCCCTGTCTGGTAATCTTGAGACTCGAAGCGTTGAGATTGCTCTTGAACTTGATGTCGCAAAGACTGGTATTGCTCCAAATCTGCCTGAATCTGCTGCAATCGAGCCTGAGAAAGCTTTATCTCTGCCTGAATCTGCTTTAAACGTGGCAGATTCTGCCGAAATCTCACCCCTGCTATCGGCACACTGTTTCCATCTGAGAAGACAGCTTCAATAAGTAACTCAGCTTCCTCTGGCAGTTCGCTCACTCCTACTTCTGTCGAAAAGCCACAGCTTTCTGAACGGGCTACATTGGAATAAATTTTAGCTACATCCGGGCGAGGATTATTAGCAGCCAGTTTTTGGATGAGTGTGCCACTGCTGATTACTTTAACGGCAACTACTGGGCACTTTTTACCCAATACCCAACCATAAACAAAAATCTTGTCTGTCTCACTCTGTAACTGCTTCCGTGGGCTGTCTATATTAAAGCCCCACAGCAATTCGGAATCTTCTACGGATAACAGGACAACATCCAGAATTTCAATTGAAGCTGATTCAGTCATTTTATTTCTCGCTTGTAACTTCGTTAGGAGCTAGGAATTAATCCTTGATTTTAATTGAAAAGTGCGACTTTTTTAGAGATCACAGACTGCTTTCGCTCAAGCCCCACCTGAATCTGTTGCAGCTTCTGCTGCGATAACTTCAAATCTAGCTCGTACTGTTCCCAGGAATTAGATAGATTTTTACGCTTAGCTCTCAGATACAAGGCTGTTTGATAAAGTTCTAGATCGGATCGGTTCATAGCTATTAGCTTATTCAGCAGCTTTTTGTCCTCCAATGCTTCTTTTAAATGCTCTAGATAGTTAGGATACTTGTTTTTATTAAAAACCTCCATTTTAAAATCCGCCCAACCTAGCATCTGGTTCAGTTCGGCTAAATCATCTTGAAAAAATTCTTGAACACCAACAAAGTAGAAATCAGTTAAATCCACATCACGGCAATAGAAATCAGCTAAAGGACTGACGAAGTTTCTAGCCCTCATTTCTGCAAATTCCAACAGACCGATGTTTTTTCAACCATATACTTATGTTCTTCACTAAAAAAAACATTTTTTTCGGGCTGAGACTTCCAAAAAAAATAACCTGAAATGAATTGAATAATTGGATTTCTCAGCCAAATTATTCTTTTTGCTGACGAGAAGTATCCCTTGTATTTTCTTGCAGCAAAATGACCATGAATCACCTTAACTTGCGGTTGAACAAACAATTTCGCCAGACTACTTTCTAAATTTTCCCCTTGATAGTCAGAAAAAACTTGCAGCTCGCCGTAAACCTGTTTTAAAGCTCTCCCAAACGTTCCTCCCGCTGTTTTGTGTACGTGGACTGAGATGATTTCAATTTGAGAATCCAATGATAAATTCTTCATTATAACATTGCAAATGGGGTTCTGGTTTCTGGCTGCTGGACAGGTGTTTTATTAATTAGCAACAACAGATCTAAGAGCAGTTATACTCCGTATAAGCCGTATCCACTCCGCTGAGTTAGTCAGGGAGTAGGTATTAAATTCACAACCTTTTTCTGACGATAACTTCGTAAAAGTTTCTAGCCAGTTTACCACTGTTTCGGTGCGCGATAAAGGCGTACATTTCAAAGATTGCTGCAAGCACTGAGCCATAGCAGTCATATCACCTTTGCCGTAAGCATACCAGGCATCCCACAACAGGAGTCTATACTGGACATGGGTCTGTGGTTCGGTCTGACTCGCTAGAGCTTGCTGAAATCCTTCCCGATCTAATACTGACTGAGCTTGACGCAGTTGAGAGTAAGATTGTTCCAATACTGCCTGAGTCTGATGCAGTTGAGAATGAGATTGTTCCAATACTGCCTGAGTCTGATGGAGTTGAGAGCAAGTCTGTGCTAGTTCGGCTTTAGCTTGAGCCAGTTGAGAGTGAAATTGTTCTAGTTCCGCCTGAGTCTGGTGCAGTTGTGACTGAGATTGTTCCAATTCTGTCTGAGTCTGTACTCGTTGAGCTTCAGCTTGAGCTAGTTGAGAATGAGATTGTTCCAATTCTGTCTGAGTCTGGTGCAGTTGTGACTGAGATTGTTCCAACACTGCCTCAGTCTCATGGAGTTGTGACTGAGATTGTTCCCATAGCCCGTGAGTCTCATGCAGTTGTGACTGAGATTGTTCCAACACTGCCTCAGTCTCATGCAGTTGTGACTGAGATTGTTCCAACACTCCCTGAGTCTCATGCAGTTGTGACTGAGATTGTTCCAATTCTGCCTCAGTATCGTGCAGTTGGGATTGAGATTGTTCCAACACTCCCTGAGTCTCATGCAGTTGTGACTGAGATTGTTCCAACACTCCCTGAGTCTCATGCAGTTGTGACTGAGATTGTTCCAACACTGCTTCAGTCTGGTGCAGTTGAGACTGAGATTGTTCCAACACTCCCTGAGTCTCATGCAGTTGTGACTGAGATTGTTCCAATTCTGCCTCAGTCTGGTGCAGTTGAGACTGAGATTGTTCCAACACTGCCTCAGTCTGGTGCAGTTGGGATTGAGATTGTTCTAACACTGCCTCAGTCTGGTGCAGTTGGGATTGAGATTGTTCTAACACTGCCTCAGTCTCGTGCAGTTGAGACTGGCATTGCATTAAACTTACCTCAGTCTGATGCAGTTGAGACTGAAAATTTGATAAGAAAGCCTGAAGTTGATAAACCTCAGATTGTAATTCTGAGCATCTGATATCCTTCAACTCTAAATTAGAATTCCATTGATTTAATTGAGCTTGCGTCTCCTTTTCAAGTTCTATTAAAACATCATCCCGATCGTCAATAAAAATTGAATCTAACTGTTTTTGTGTATTATTTATTTCATCCGAACATACGGCCACAAAATAGATGGGTTCCTGTAAAGAACAAAATTCTCTTGTGAGTTCATCTTTTTTGCTTGTGTAAGAGCTAATAGTTGAGGGAAGATTATTGGGTGACAATGGAAAGACAAAAGAGCCTATTGCTAGCCTCTGCCCATATAGCTTAACGTTTTTGAAATAACGACTTAGTAAACTTACGAATTGATATTCGTAGGGTTCTTTTACATGAAATTGATTATTAGGATTAGCGGAGGCTGATTGGGGATTTTCGGAATAAGTCAAACGATTAGGGGCGGAAATCACTAAAACCCCTCCCGGCTTCAAGACTCGTTTAATTTCTCGCATCATTTCATCATGCTTGTCGTGATGCTCAAGGGTTTCAAAAGATGTTACTATATCAAGAGATTCACTAGAAAGAGGAATAGCATCGCAAGAGCCGACAACAAACTCTAAATTGGCAATATCTCCGTATTTATTACGAGAGAAGTTGACACATTCTCTGTCAATATCTACACCGATAACCGAGTTGGCAACTTGAGATAAATAAGCACTTCCATATCCCTCTCCCGATGCTATATCAAGAACTGATTTGCCTTGAACAAACTCTAGTGCTAAAGCATAGCGATGTAAATGCTCATACCGGATACGACCCTGTACTGTAGGAACGTATCTTTCTCCTGTAAATCCCATTTCCATCATCGGATATACCTCTTTAAACTTTTAGTTCTAGCTAATTCATTGATTTTACGCCAACCAGTGCTTGAGCGGCGGGATATTCTAAGGAATAAATTCTGCATTCGTCGAATCCTGCTTGCACAAGCTGTTTCCAAGCATCTGCTCCATATTCAGTATAAACTAAAAGATCGGATTTGTTTGACCCACTCTCACCATGATAGCTAGGGAGTAAGCCTTCCCTTGTTCTGGTTAGTCTGCCTACTACTATAGGTATGGTAAAACAGCAAAAACCACCGGGCTTCAATACTCGCAGGCACTCCGACAAGGCTTGAATCGGATGGCGCACGTGTTCTAATGTATCTGAATGTACCACTAGATCATAGGACATATCGGGGAAAGATAAGCACATTAAGTCAACTTGCGGATAGGATGCCAAAGTATGATTAGGGTTCAGAGATAAGTATTGCGTTAAACTACCTGCTTCATTAATCTCAAGTATTTTCAACTGCTGAATCCTAGGAAGCTTAACAAAGTATTTAAATAAACCACCATAATTAAAGCACTTCATAATTGCTTTAGCCAGAGCCATAGACCGTAAGTTAGCATGACACTTAATACAGTGTAGACCTTGCTGGCGATTGATATATTCAACTTCGTAGCTTGAGAGACCCCACTCATTAATCAGTGAATCCCATAAAACAGAGGAATGTGTCATTTCCCCAGAGCCACAACAACTGCATATCTTTACTGGCTGTAGTAAGGTCATCTGGGTTCTTAAAACTTAATATTCTTGAATGTACGAGTATGTCCAGGTATTTTTATTTAATACCTACCAAAATAGCTCTATCTACTTTGTTATATTGAAATTCTTGAACTTGATTGTTGGGGTAAAGTTGAATAACACTTTTAAATCCAAGTTTTCTAAGGATTTTAATAACAGCAGATAGGTTAGGTATTAAGCTAAAAACATTGCCAGTAGAAGCTAATGGATTTGTTTCTTGCTGTTCATCGTAAACCACAAAGTATTCTTCTCCTTCTAAGTATTTTCCGGGAACTCCCCATCCAAAAGATATTGCTTTTTGTTGACTTTGACATAATTGTGTTTCCACAATCAAAAACTTTGAAGTCAGGTCTGCTGATTTTCTGAGCAACCCAATTGGATTTTCAACATGATAAATAATTCCCAATAAAAAAACTAATTCATAAGTATCACGAGTCTCAAATTCAAAGATATCAGCTTCTCTAAACTCGCAATTTTGGTACTGTAAAGCACGCTGGATAAACAAAGCCTTTTCTATATTTTCTTTTCTAACATCTAAGCCTAAAGCAAACTTACAGCCGTGTTTTAATGCTTCAAAGGCAAAATATCCTTCATTGCAGGCAATATCTAAAACAGAAGCAGATTTGTAATCAAAGGAAACACTGTCTAAAAATGAAAATATCATTGAATGTCTAACTTTATGGACTTGGTTTATAACATCTGTATAGACAGGGGTTTTTATCCCATTACCCAAATCAAATTCATACATCCACTGACCATACTTCGTCAGTTCATTTTCTAGCAAATTTATACCTCCCGCTAATTGCCATTTCTCAAAACGCCGTCGCTGTCGCGCCAACTTTATCATCGCCTTACCCGCATTTCCCCGACCCACAGCAATCTCCGTCGGTCGATAAAGACTCCCATTGATCGCGCTATGTTCCCACCAATGTAGCCCAGAACAAGCAAACGCCTGGGCTACAAAATGGGATACACTATAGTGTACCCTAGTCATGATCGCGCTTTTGCGTCGGTGGCAATGGTATAAAACCGTTAGTGTCACGACTATACCAGACGTCAAGCCACTTGACAAGGTGTTAGCAAAATTATATTATAAGCAGGTTGGTGCTGGAGTAATTACCCGATTAAGTATGGCATTATATTATATAACGAAAAAGTAATTTAGCAAAATGAACGAGCAAAACGCTGTGACCGAATTCGACAAGGGCAATCAACTTCTCCAAGAGGGAGAACTAGAAGATGCGATCGCAGCTTATTGCCGTGCCATTGAGTTAAATCCCGCCAACTCATGGTTTCACCAGCAGTTAGGGGAAGCTCTAGCCAAACTGGGACGATGGGAGGAAGCAGTCACAGCTTTTCGCTGCGCTATAGAACTCAAGCCGGATTTTTCTTGGTCTTACCACCATTTAGGAGATTCCCTCGCTCAACAGCAAAAATGGGAAGAATCGGCTGTAGCCTTCCGCAAAGCGATTGAACTCAATCCCGCACATTTTGGGACTTTTGTGGGCCTAGGTAATACTTTAGCAAAACTGGGTCAATTTGATGAAGCGATCGCCGCTTACCGCCGTGCAAGTGAACTGAACCCTGATGCTGATTGGATTCATCATGCCTTGGCAAATGCACTGGAAGAGCGAACTCAGTTGGATTTAGCAGAAGCGCTCGCCTCCTACCGCCACATGATAGAACTCAATCCAGACAACGTGGAAGGCTATCACCATCTTTTGCAGATCCAACCAGATAACTTAGGAGCCTGGTTGCAGTTGGCCCAAGCTTTTGTAAGACAGGAACAGATGGAGGAAGCGATCGCAGCTTACCGTCGCGCGCTCGAACTCAACCCAAAATCTTTTTTATTGCACCAGCAGTTGGGGAAAGTTCTGGCAAATCAGGGGGATGTAGCAGAAGCGATAGTCTCCTACCGCCACATGATAGAACTCAATCCAGACAACGTGGAAGGCTATCACAATCTTTTGCAGATCCAACCAGATAACTTAGAAGCCTGGTTGCAGTTGGCCCAAGCTTTTGTAAGACAGGAACAGATCGAGGAAGCGATCGCAGCTTACCGCTGTGCTGTCGATCGGAACCCAAGCTCTGGGAAAGTTTATCACCAGTTGGGTTCTCTTCTCGCTCGTGAGGAAAAATGGGAAGAGGCGATTGTTGTTTACCAGCAGGCAGTTGAATTTTCCCAAGATTTGCCACAGACTTACTACTTGTTAGGAGAATCACAGGCAAAACTTGGCGATCGAGAAGAAGCAAGTCGTTGTTACCGCCGCACCGCAGAACTGTTAGAAGGAGAAGGGAAGATTGACGAAGCGATCGCCGCTTATCAGCAGGTAGTTCTTCAGCAGCCAAGTGTAGCGGACTACTTGAATTTGGGGATGCTTTTATGTCAAAAATACCGCCTAGAGGAATCATTAAAATGCTACCAAAAAGCCTTAGATATTCAACCCGAAGAACGAGATAGTTGCTTTAATTTAGCCAAGCTCTTAATTCAGGAAGGTTTCCTTAATGAGGTGATGGCTTGCTACCATCAAGTATCTAACAGCGATTCCAGCCATGCGGGTGTTTACCATCAGTTAAGTATAAATTTGGCTAAACAAGGTTTGATAAATGAAGCTTTAGTTTGTTTCCAACAGACTCCGCAAAGACACCCTAGTGCTGGTGAAGTTTGCGAGTATATATGGAAGGGATTGAATCAATTAGGCCCACTGGATGAGACCAGTGTTTATTGTCAAACGGAAATTCAACTAGCGACAGCAGAAACCCACTTTAGAGAAACCAGCCAATGTACTGTGTTCGCGATCGACTTTTTAGCCGACTCCGCTAAGATATTTCTTGAAAAATCTGGGTTTTCCATCTCCAACCTAGAATTAATGAGCCGGGATGATATAAATTTGGAAGAAATATACATTAACAATTTTCATCAAAATCAGAGGGGCCATCTCGCCAGAAAAGTTGAAAAAAAACTTTGGGAAGGATTAGGACATCCCGATGTTACACAAGGTCTTGATTTTCAACAGAGCATGGTAGAAACCGGTTATATTTATTCAATTTGCCCTATTAGCGGAAGAATTGTTAGATCGAATCAATCATTTAATTTTGGCGATACTAATATTGTTTATCGTTTTATAGGAGTCAATGTTTTCTATTTAATCGTTGGCGGATGGGGGGGCAGCAAGCGTTCTATTTATTTTCCCCATTTGGAGATAATCTTGATCCGGGGAAAGGATTGGTGGGCTTTACAAACGAGTCAAAACACTATAAACACCTTGAAAAGCTGTGTTGCTAGTTATTGGGTGTTGTTTAAATCTTATATTAATAGCCAACAAAAAAAAGAAACTGTAGCTTTGTCTGGATTTATCGCTAATATTGGACATTTTTTTTGGAATGATATGTCTGGCCTTCAAAACCTATATGAAAACGGAATACTGGAAAAAATAGATAAGTTTTCAGTAGGACTTTATGAGTATTTCAGTATTGCTAATATTTTCCCGGAAATCCCTCTAGAAAAATTTATTCATCCTGCTAAAACTGGCATCGATATTTTCAAAACTATCATGTCAAATAATTATTTTTGCATCAGACCGACTGATTTAGTGGTCACAGAAAAGTTAGCAAACCGACTTATTCAGGCTTCTTTGAAAAGATGTTCTTCAGCTTTCTTGCAAGAGCTCGAAAGAGTAAGACAACATTTCCCGATTATATGGGTTGGCTGTCGCTATCGTAGTAGAATATGGGTATCCCAAGTAGAGGGAACAGCAAATCTTATTAAGAGTTTGTACTCTGAATTTCCCAATTTAGCAGTTGTCTTTGGAGGCTGGTCTCCCAAAGAAAGTGAAGAAGCGACCCCCGAGGAAATTTCTCATTTAAAAGCACCTATTAAAACTTTTGTTGAGGAGGTTTTAGATATTCTTCCTACCTACATTCAAACTTACAATGCTTTCGGTCGTCCCAATTATGAAAATATTTTGTTATGTAACGCCATAGACTTATATATTGCTACATTAGGTAGCGAAACTTGTTATCTATCCATGATTTCCAACAAGCCAGGTATAATTCATGCCAATACAGGTTTTCCTGGGTATGTGGTGGAACCTCTATATGTAGAAGCAAGAGAAAACTGTATACCACCTGTAGTGATTGACAGCAAATACATTGTCGATCAGGATAAGTCCAATCACATGACTCGCAACTATGATTGCGACTGGCAAGTGATTTACAATGAAGCTATTAAAATTATATATAACTCCATTATAAGTCAAGCCGAAGGCCACAGGAGATAAGCTTCTCGACAAAGAGGTAGATAAAGTTTACTCCGATGAGTAACTATCTCAGATCCAAGGAGAAATGCACGACTAATTTCTTTGTTGTTTAAAACATTATCAATAGCTACAACTCCAGAGCAATATGCAACTGTTTTTATAGCTGTTAAGCAGGTGTCATAGCTATCCAAGCTGTCAAGAAAAGCGAAGCAAAATTCCAAATTTTTTATTAAGTGGATAACCTCTTCAGTTAATGCGCCTAAGCATATAATTGACACCACATCGGCGTAGGGTTCAATATCAGCTAATAAGGTTTCTTCTAAATTAGGGGAAATATTTTTGGTCTCAGCTTTTTCTGCTAAACCCACAATAAATAATCGCCGATTATATTTTTGGGCAACTTGGGCTAGTTTTTTTGTAGCCTCTGTTCTCGGAAAACCAAGCTGAATCAAATCACCACTCCATTCCTGAGTACAGTATTGAGCGATTCGGAAAATTCTTTCACTTTGGTAAACAGTGCCGAACTCCGGTTTCTCTTTAGTGGTTTCTCCTAGGATATTTAATAATATATTTACTCGGGCACCATAGCAAGAATTTAGAGAGGGCTTTTCTAATAAATAGTAATCACTGCGAAGAGCAAACTTAATACGTTTAGCTAAGTCTGAGAACTTAACCCCTTCATAATTGATTAGCCTTGATGATGCCAACTCCAAGACAGCATTATCTCGATATCTTAGTAAAAGCTCTCGATCTATTTCGTGGACAACTTCAATTGAAGAGATTCTATTTTTCCAAAAAAGAGGTAAATCTTCTAGACAATATCTAGAATCTACACCATATACAGCATCATGTGCATAGTAATCTTTTATTTTAGGATTAAAATGAACATAACCTGGCTTTCTTTCGTCGGCACAATACAATATTTTAATGTCATTTTCAAAGAAACCCTCAGGAACGTATAATGGCGGACATAAATTTAAACCAATATTTACATGAGTATAAGCATCAAAATGTCTGAATAATTCCCGATATGGCACGATAGTAGTAGTAGGTACTCTCCTCACCCCTGGCACCCAATCAGGTTGGACAAGATGAGTATCTCCATAATCTACTTCACACCATAGATATTTCAGCCAGTTCTTATTAACAATATATATGCTATCATTAACGCTCCACTCTTTAATTACACAGTATTGTTCGGTATCTTCTATGATTATTCCGTTATGAGGATCGGGGGGGAAAATATTATAACTCGGTTTAGCACTATAAGCTAAAAACTCTGGCCAATGAGAAAGTGCACAACCCACATAAGGATGGTCTTGGGACAAAGATGTAAGTTTAACTCCCAACTTATAAATTAAATCAGTATCATAGTCAATAAAAACGTGATTGTCCTTACAACAAAATAAAACTAAATCATCATCTTCAAAACTAAAGACTTCTTCCATAGCTTCTCGCCATTCAGACTGATGAGTTAGGGGGAATTCATAAACTGTAGGATTTTTAAATAAAGAGTTAATCCATGATTTTATTTCTTCACGACGGCTTTGATAGCTAACATCCAAACCATAGTAAATAATTACATGACTCCATTCTATAACTGAGTAACTTGCTAAAGTGTATTTAAACACAGTGAGTCTGTCATAGGAATCACCATAATGACCTCGATGGTATTTGACTCGATTATCTGTAATAAAAACATTGAGAAATAAGATCACTTGAGTTGCTCCTCTTTATATACACCTAAAACAGTTAGTTAGCCAAATACACGGTCAGAGTTAAAATTGTTTAATTTTTACAATCACGATTAAGTGCCTGCTGTCTCAACTCCATCCAAAAACAACAATCGCCTCCCCGATCGCTAAAGAAGCTGTAGCCGCAGGCGAAGGAGCATTACAAACATGAATTGCTTTCTCACCTCTGACTAACAAAAAATCATCCACTAATCCACCATCTTTTGTCAAGGCTTGGGCTCTAACGCCTGCATGGGTGGGAACCAAATCATCAGCTTGCACTTCAGGAATCAACTTTTGTAGACTCCTCACAAAAGCAGCTTTACTGAAAGAGCGAACCATTTCTTCCAGACCAACTCCCGCATATTTAGCGGCTAATTTCCAGAAACCAGGGTAGGTGAAAACTTCAGCTAAGTCGCGCAGATTGATGTCCGTTTTCTGGTAGCCTTCTCGCTTAAGGCTGAGGACAGCGTTAGGGCCTGCATGGATGCTACCGTCAATCATGCGCGTAAAGTGAACTCCCAAAAAAGGAAAATTGGGATTGGGGACTGGATAAATCAAGTGCTTGACCAGGTAACGCTTTTCTGGTCTCAATTCATAATACTCTCCCCGGAAAGGTACGATCTGAACTTGCGGGTCAACTCGACCGAGTTTGGCCACGCGATCGCTAAACAGTCCGGCACAATTAACTATAAACTTAGCTGGGAAGGAACCTTGACTCGTTTCGAGTACATAACCCTGCGAAGTAGGCACGATTGCGATTACTTTAGTAGATAGCCGAAGTTCACCACCCCTACTCGCAACCAGTTCTGCATACTTTTGGCAAACTTGCCTATAATTCACAATTCCTGTACTTGCAACTCGGATACCTCCTAAACAACTGATATGAGGTTCAATTTCCTTAACTTCTTCAGTAGTAACTTTCTGAATATTCAACCCATTAGCTAAACCCCGTTCGTAAAGGTTCTCTAAAAGAGGCAATTCTTCCGAACTTGTTGCTACAATCACCTTTCCGCAGATTTCATAATCAATCCCATGCTTTTGACAGAATTCACTCAGTAAATGATTTCCCTCCCGGCACAATTTCGCTTTTAAACTACCCGGTTTGTAGTAAATGCCGGAGTGAATCACCCCACTATTATTTCCAGTTTGGTGTGCCGCCCAAGTTGACTCTTTTTCTATCACTAAAATTCGGGCATCGGGATTGCGATGACCTAAAGCCATTGCTGTCGATAATCCGACAATTCCGCCACCAATCACGGCGAAATCATATTGCTCGGTACTAGAAAAATCAGAAGATACCATAACGATAATTATTTAAAAATATTGACAGGTTTAAACCTATCACTACCCGATCCAACTCCGGCTGCACAGACTACAAGTTTTAGGGTCAATTACCTCATCTCCCCAAAGAAGATGAGGTAATTGAGCAAACTATAGCGGTTCTCAGATAAATGAGGTATACAGAAACCCTGTATTGTCAAGCTTTCCAGGGCAAAATTCGTACCTCACCTTTTTGAGAAAGGCTATATCTAAACAGTCACTAATAGTTTCCGTTCTAGTTTGTGAGAAGCCATCTCCCGAATATGTGCAGCCGTTTCTGGCCCAAACTTCTGAGTAATCATCTCCAGATACTTCGGACTACTAAAATATATCTGGAAGGCATTATCTCGGAAGCGCAAAACTTCAGATGCAGGCAAATACTTAGTAGGTAGCGGTAAGGTATCTACAGAATGCTGAGAATAGCCACTCCAACTTTCCGGCAACTGCCACCCTTCCTTAAGAGCCATATTGTACAATTGGGAACCCGGATAAGCCATCGTCGAGTAAAAATTAGCAAACTCGCAATTGAGATCGAGAGCTAAATCTAGCGTCTCCTGCATCGTCTCCAAGTCATCTTCTGGCAAGCCAAAAATGTAATTACCAATTACATTTATGCCAGCCTCCCTAACTTTTTTAATGGTTTTGTAAATATCCTCTTGACCAACACCTTTCTGTACGTCGTCCCGCACGCGATCGCTCGCAGCTTCAATCCCAAAAGCCAGCCAATTAAAACCAGCCCGTTTCAGCTTGTCCAGCATCTCATCCCTGACGGTATCTACCCGCGCGTAAGCCCAGATATTAAGGTCGTAACCCCGCTCAATAATCAAGTCACAGATACCCAAAACGTGCTTGGGATTAAGCACGAACATTTCATCCGCAAACTTGATATTCCGGACCCCATATTTATTCACCAGAATCTCAATTTGGGAAATGACGTGTTCTGGACTCCAAAAGCGATAACTATTGGTAATGTCCCTATATCCCAACTCTTTCTCACCAGTCTTAAACGGTGCTTGGATGCAGCAGAAACTACAATGGAAAGGACAGCCCAAAGTTGTGTAAATAGCCGCGTAAGGTTCGCGGACGAGACCGTCAAAACAGTGCCAATTGTGCGCCCGATACTTCTCCATCGGCAGCAAATCCCAGGCAATTCCGGGCATTTTTTCTTCTACATCCATCAGCAGGGGTGCGGGAGGATTTGCTTTAACTTCCTTGCCTTCCCAATACAACAAACCGCGCACTTTGCTGTAATCTGGCGCGTCTGATTTTAGGGCTGCCAGCAGTTCCAGCATTGTATAAAGCCCTTCCCCGGCTGCAACAAAATCAGTTTCTTCCTCCCGCAGCGATCGCTCCGGCAAAGCTGCGACGTGACCACCAACTAAAAGTACCTTTAAATCCGGTGAAATATGCTTGATTGCGGTGCAAACTGCACTAGCTCCCGGCATTACTTGGGTAGATGCTGAGGGTTGTTGGCCGTATACAACTACAGCCGTCAAAACAGGGTTTAACTCAGCTATTTTCTCTGCCGTTTCCTGCGGACTTAACTCCTCGGCAGTAGCATCGATAATATTAACTGAAAAGCCGTGATTCCGAACGAAAGTTGCCATTAAGCCAGCCCAAACAGGCGGCTCGACGGCAGCTAGGGTAGAGCTGAGAGACTGGTAGATTTTGGCTCGATTCCCAGGGTTGACGAGTACCAAATCCAACTTATTTTCGATAGTCATTATTGCCTCCAATTTTTGCTTTACTAAGACTACTGTTTGTTTAAAAGAGAACACAATTCCATAATTTTCTCTTTTTCCAATCCCGGATAATTGCCAATGTAAAAGCCGTAAAAATGGACGTGATCTACTTTAGTAAAGTTAGCCAAATCAGCCTCACCAAAAAGCTTTTTCAAATAAGGCTGGCGCAACTGATTGCCTCCCCCCGCTGTCCCCCTGCGGAACTCAACGCCTTGTTCGCGAAGTGCCTGCATCACCTTGTCGCGGAGCGCGGTGTCTGGCTGTTTCAATATCAGCGTAAAGGCGTAATTACAACTACCTTCGGTTTCAAAATCAGTCTCGTACTTGTCAGGGTCTAAGTTTTGCAGGAACAGTAACAAGTTCTCAGTTCTAATTTTATTGTTGTCATCCAGCCGCTTGAGTTGCGATCGCCCAATCACCGCATTAATTTCTGTACTCCTGACATTATAGGCAGGAAAAGCAAAAATAAAGTCGGGATTGAGGTCAGGATGCTTATCATAATATGACTGTTTCAACTCATCGGAAGTTGACTCCCGTACCATGCCGTGAGAGCGGAACATCCGCAGCATTTGGTACAGGTTGCTGTCATTGGTACAAATCATGCCCCCTTCTATTGTACTCATGTGATGAGCGTAAT
This sequence comes from Microcoleus sp. D3_18_C2, assembly GCF_036702395.1. NCBI lineage: Bacteria > Bacillati > Cyanobacteriota > Cyanophyceae > Oscillatoriales > Microcoleaceae > Microcoleus > Microcoleus sp. D3_18_C2. The sequence goes on from NZ_JAUBTG010000037.1 coordinate 43,449, forward strand.
AAAAAGAGAAATTAGACATCAGCCCAAACGCTCCCAATTTCCGCCCCTGAAAAGTTGCCCCGTAGGACTCGCAGACATCTTCAATCAGGGGAATGTTCCGCGCCTCTAACTCATCTAACAAGCTTTGATTTAGGGCATTGTAACCGAGGACGTGGGTTAAAAAGACGGCTTTCGTCTGCGGGGTAATTTTCTCAATTACCTGGTCAATATCCATGCCCAGCGTGCGGGGGTTGATGTCAACAAATACAGGCTTTAAACCCGCTTGAATTACTGAGGCGATATCGGATACCCACGTCAGTGTCGGTACGATGACTTCCCCTACGCCGTAAGTCTCTCGCAGGGCGCACATTGTCACCTGGTTAGCTGAGGAACCAGAATTGACAAATACGCTATACTTGACTCCGAGCCATTCTGACCATTCTTTTTCAAAGGCTTGCACCTGCTTAGATTGGGTTAAAATCGGGTCATCTTGCTGGAGAAAGGCGATCGCCGCATCTAAATCAGCCCTTGTGATGTTATTTTGCATCAAAGGCATTTTCAGGTTTTTGTCAGACATCATTGGTGTTTTCTGCATCGTTAAAAAGGCCCCTTAAATTCAATATCTTTCAAATCTGCCCGCTCTACAGGCAACCAATCATTATTGCCTTTTACTAACTCGTAAGCCGCACCAGCAATCGTGCGACCATTAGGATAGAAATGCGCCTCCAAACTAGGAGTTGTCGGACAAGTAACGGGGGCAAACCCCATGCGACGCACCCGCACATCGCACACCCCTTGCAACCGTTCCGTTACCTGGGCAATAATTTCAGCACTCGCCCCGCAAGCTGTCCAATCACTATCTACGACGCAAAGTTTGCCAGTTTTACGGACTGATTCAGCAATAGTATCAATATCCAAAGGACTTAACCAAATCGGGTCAATTACCTCAGCACTAATACCCACTTCTTCCAAATAGCGTTGGGCCCGCAGGCACTCAATTTGCATATAAGAAATGCCAACTAAGGTGATATCTTTGCCGACAGCAGTGATCCGGGCTTTTCCCGGAAGTACCGTATAAGCCGACTCCGGCACCGGCCCTTTTTGGAAGTGCAGGATGCGGTGTTCAACATAGATCACTGGGTTGCCGTCGCGGATGGCGGCAATTAAACAGCCTTTAGCATCATAGGGCGTTGTTGGTGCCACGACTTTGAGACCGGGAACGTGCATAAAAAAGGAGTAAAGTCCTTGAGAATGCTGTGCTCCCTGCCCCCAGCTTTTGCCAATCATCGCCCGCACTACCAGTGGTACAGATACTTGTCCCCCGTACATATAGTGCATCTTGGCGGCCATGTTAACTAACTGGTTCATGGACAACATTAAGAAGTCCATGCGGATGTGAACGTGAATGGGTTTCAAACCGGCTAAAGCCATGCCGATCGCCGCACCAGTCATGGCATCTTCTGACAACGGTGTGCCAAATACTCGTTCGTGTCCGTACTTTGCCGGCAACCCTTTCACTGTTCCCTGAATTGCTTTCGGATCGTCTACATCTAATCCAAATAAAATTACAGAAGCATCGCGATCCATTTCTAAGTCTGTTGCTTCTCGCACTGCTTCTACATAGCTAATTTCGCGATCGCCAATGGTGACTGTTTCTGTTACAGATAGCGGCTTGACTTCTGATTCAGCTACAGCATCACTGGCGACCTTTTCCTTGAAAACATCCTTGTATAATTCAGGGATTTCTGGGAAAGGACTAGCTTCAGCAAACTCAAAGGCAGCTTTAATTTCTACTTCTATTTCCGCTTCTATTTTCTGGCGTTCTTCTGGTTCAACCAGTTCTGCTAAACGCTTTACTTGGTCATTTTTAATCCAAGGTTCTGCCTCTTCTTTCGTGCGGTAGCCTAAGTGATAATCTTCATTCGGCCCGACGTGCTCTTTCCAGCGGTAGGTCATGCACTCAAAGAAAAATGGGCCCGGTTCGCCGTTTCGCAAAGCTTTAGCAGCAGCGCCAATTTTTTCATAGATAGTCAGAGTGTCATTGCCTTCTATTTTTTCTGCCGGGATGCCGTAACTGCGGGCGCGATCGCAGATATTGTCCAACTTCTGCCGTTCACGCTGGTGCGTATGAATTGCATAGCCATTATTTTCGCATACAAAAATCATCGGCAATTTTTTGAGAGCCGCCCAGTTCATGCTTTCAGCAAACACACCTTCATCTACTGCGCCGTCGCCGAAAATACTGACAACAATAGAGTCTTGTGGCTGATGTTTTAGTGCGTAAGCATAGCCGATGGCGTTCGCGATTGTTGTCCCGACAACCGCTGACGATCCCATCACATTTGCCGCCAGGTCTATCATGTGCATAGAGCCGCCTTTGCCCTTCGCACAACCTGTTGCTTTTCCGTACAATTCAGCAATCATTTTATTTAAGTCGCCGCCCTTAGCTAGATACAGGGCGTGGCTTCGGTAAGTGCCAAAAACTACATCATCCGGTTGCAAAGCTTCGCAAATGCCAACGGATACCGCCTCTTGACCAATAGAAAGATGAACGGGACTTTTGATTTTATCCGTTGGATAAACTTTGGCAACTTCTTCTTCTACTCGGCGGATGCGGTACAGCGATCTGTAAAACTGACTGTACATGAGATACTCCATAATTTTACAGGCGGTATTTTGTTAAGGATTCCAGCCTACAAGTGTTTGCAGGATGCGTGCTAGAAATGTCAGGCAAACTTGTTCGCGCGCTACCAACGACGACAGTTGAACAATGTTTGATTCGTTGGGAAATTTTTCAATCCGTTTGGGAAAGAGCGATTCCCCAAAAGCGTGATCGAACATAAATAATATTTCTTCCCAGCGAAACACTTCTTTTCGAGATGAAGTGATAGCTAATAAGTGATTCCGGTGGTTTTGAAGCGCCTGAGCCACTAGGTAGCAAGCTTGACAGTTATCTATTACTGCGATCGAATCTGTCGGAATCCCGCGCGAGAACAAAGTCTCTAAAGCCGGAGCCAAAGGTCGAGCAAATACCAGATAATTACCTTGGAGCGGTGCTTGCTCTGCGGTGTATAGCGTCGCCTCCGGGTTTATTTTGAGGCAACCCCGGATCAAATTTGCAAACGGTTCGTCTCCTACCAGCGTCCAGTTCGTATAATCTGTTTCCCACAGCCGAACAAGTCCGCGCCCCATCTCCTGAAAGGTTTGATAGCAGTCTTTTGCTTCCAGACTGACTGTTTCTGGTCGACTAATTGTTCCGTAAAGAATTCGGTCTTTGTGAACGGGTGCTTCCAAAATTCCGAGGCGCAAGAGCGTTGTTGCCATAACTTGCACCCCGAAATGAATCAAGCCGCCTCGCTCCTGGGAATCAAAATCGTGGAACAATACTTGGGCACCCGGTTTAAGAAAAGGAACCCAGGATTTAAAATCTTCAAAGACGTGCTGGAGAGCGTGGCTGCCATCTATAAACAGCAAGTCGATCGGTTTATTAACTGTTTCTTGCCAACTTTGAGCACCTTCTACTGAGGGTTGAGCATGAATGGTAACGTTTGTATTTTTTAATCGTTCATAAGCTTCTGCGGAGGGAGCAATATCGTAGTGAATTTTAGCTCCCCTGGTGCCGGCAATCGCTTGGAAGATAGTAGCCGAACCACCTTGAGCAGTACCAATTTCAACAATTATGCCGTTGTCGGGAACTAAAGCCGCCCGCTCTGCAAGAGTTTCTTGTTCAGTATCCCAAAGCTGTGAAAAACTGGATAACTGCAATTTTAGCTGTTCAATTACACTCATTTTGTTGATGTTTCCCTATTGAACTCCAGTCGCAATGCTGGCTTGACAATTACTTAAAAACCAATCGTAAGTCAGCGATACAGCAGCATAAAAAGACGTTTTCGGCTGCCATCCCATTGAACTCAGTTTACTAGAATCAAGAGCTTTCAGCGGCATTCCGTCTGGCTTGCTAGTATCAAACCGCAAAAGCCCTCGATAACCAACTGCGTCTTTAATCAACTCAGCGAGTTCTTTGATAGATAAATCCAGCCCACCGCCTATATTAATCGGCTTTTTTTCGTCATATTTGTCCATAATAAAAAGACAAGCATCTGCTAAATCGTCCGCTAAAATAAACTCCCGCCGAGGAGTACCAGTTCCCCAAATCTCTACAAATTCTGCATCTGCAATTTTTGCTTCGTGCATTTTGCGGATCAGCGCTGGTATGACATGAGACTCCTCCAAACTGAAGTCATCCCCAATGCCAAAAGCATTGGCTGGTATCCCGCTAATGAAATTTGCACCGTATTGCTGGCAATAGGCTTGACATAGCTTAATGCCTGCAATCTTCGCCACAGCATAAGCTTCGTTAGTAGGTTCCAAAGTACCTGTCATTAGGGACTCTACCTGCATTGGCTGCGGGCTGTGTTTTGGATAACTACATGAAGAAGCTAGGTAGAGCAGTTTCTTGACACCGCAGCGATGGGCACTGTCGATGACATTGCACACTACCAACAAATTGTCAAGCATCAAGTCAGCGGGATATTTTTGGTTGGCGCTGATGCCTCCCGATTTCCCCGCTGCCAGAAACACATAGTCTGGCTTGTTGCTAGCGAAAAAGTCGCTCACCTGTTCCCTGTCGGTAAGATCCGGCTCTGCTGGGGGAAGGCCTGCCAGGTGCTTGTAGCCCTGTTGTTCTAGTTGCCGTAACAGGGCGGCTCCGATCAGAGTTTGCCCCCCTGCCACATAGATGTTGGCGTTTTTGTCCACGGCGTCTCTCCTACGGCGAAGTTTGAGTTAATTCTCGAAAAGCGTCTACTGTTTGGTTGGCGCGAAGTTTCTCTAGGGCTGAGTAATCTTCTTGGGGGTCAAAAAAGATAATTTGACTCCCAGAAAATTCAAATTTGAACGGTACGTGGAGCAACTTGTTGAGCTTTTCTCTGACTTCTGGCTGGCGATCGGGAGGGACAAACAGCAACAAGAAGCCACCGCCGCCAGCTCCAGTCAACTTGCCACCGGCGGCACCGGCAGAGCGAGCCATTTCGTAAAGTTCGTCTACCTGGGGATTGGAAACTTTTTCACTCAAAGAACGTTTTGCCTGCCACGTTTCGTGGAGCAGTTCCCCAAAGCTAGTTAAGTCGCGATCGCTTTTTAAAACCCCAATGCTCTCTTCTACTAAATCTTTCATAATCCTTAACTGCCGCCTTTTGGCATCTAGGTCGCTGACATAACTATCGGCAACGTCTGAAGCCGTACGCTTAATGCCCGTGTAAAACAGCATCAGGTGAGAGTTTAGTTCCGTGATGCGCTCTGGACTCAGCGTCATGGGCCTGACAGAAATTTCACCGTTCGGCAGAAAATTAACGTGATTGAGACCGCCATAGGCAGCCAGCACTTGATCTTGAGACCCAACTGTTTCTTTTAAAATTTCCTGCTCTACGTGAATGCTTTCTTTTGTTAGCTGTTGCTTGCTGGGCATTTGACCTTGCAGAGCATACAATGCGTGCAGCAAGCCCACAGTAAATGCGGAGCTTGACCCCATGCCACTCCGGGCTGGCAAATCGCCATCATGAAGAATAGAAATTCCTCGGTCTAGTTTCAAGTAGCCTAGGACGGCTCGAACTGCTGGATGCTCTATCTCATCAATAGTTTGACAAGTTTCAACTTTCGACCATAGTACCTGAATTCTATGTTCAAAGAATGGTGGGAGATAGCGACAGGTCAGATAGCAGTATTTGTTAATAGAAGCTGCGATGACAGCACCTCCGTGTTGGCGATACCAGGCTGGATAGTCTGTGCCACCACCAAAGAAAGAAATCCGATATGGCGTTCTGCTAATAATCATGTTGTCTCAGTTTTAACGGATCATCCCTGTCAGCCCTTGGAGGAAATCGTGAAGCGGCGTCCGAGCAGGCGGTACAATGTCTGGTGGCAAAGCATCGGGGTTGAAAAACTGCAATGCTTCGCTTTCACTACTTGGTTCGAGTTCGCCAGATATTATTTTTGCCTCTAGTATGATATCGACTAGCTGAACAACGTCGCCGTTATCCAAAAAGGTGACTATACGGAATTCGTCTGGTTCGGAATAAACGCCTAATAGCTGCGTAATTTCAATATCAAGTCCGGTTTCCTCTTTCACCTCTCGCACTGCTGCTTCCCTGACAGATTCTCCCGCCTCAATTCTGCCTCCAGGCAGCCCCCACAGACCGCAGTCGCTCCGTTTTTCAAGCAATATCCAGCCACGAGAGTCTCGGACGATCGCGGCGGCACCCACTCTGACGCGAGTATTTGCATCGGCTGCCTTCTGAGCATACATTTTTTCTGCGATGGGGTTCACGCAGTTGCTCCCCGCTCACTAAAGAGATGAGATTCGACTAAGCTACACAAGATGTGTTCCACTGCCAAATGTCCTTCTTGGATGTACGCGGTGTTGGTGCTGGGTACGGCAATGGTTACGTCTGCGATCGCAGCTAGTTTACCACCGGTACCAGTAAGGGCGATCGCCGCTATTCCCATTTTTTTAGCGGCGGCGATGGCGAGCACCACGTTGGGTGAACTACCGCTGGTGCTGATGCCGATCAATACGTCTCCGGGTTTTCCCAGGGTTTGTAATTGACGCTCAAAAACGCTTTCAAAACTGCTGTCATTGGCAAAGGCGGTTAAAAATGAGGTATCGGTTGTGAGTGCGATCGCAGGCAATCCGGGGCGCTGAAAGTCTTTACTCAGCCAGTTGACAAATTCAGCCGCTAAGTGCTGACAGTCCGCTGCGCTGCCACCGTTGCCACACAGCATTAATTTCCCACCAGTACGAAACGCTTCTGCAATTAGCTCAGCAGCATCGAGAATTGAATCCATACAGGCTGAGGCAATTTGGCGCTTAATGTCAGCACTTTCTTGCAAGTGCAGCGTGACAGCTTGCTCAAAGCGCAATCGGCTTGTTTGTTCTAAATCGGTAGCGGTTCTACTGCCAGGGGTTAACTCCTCGTTTGCGATCGCGCCACGCTTTTGCATTTTCTCACCCAATAGTTCAAAGTCTAGCTGCATTATTAACTATTTTCCTTGTTTCTAGAGCTATTAAGCGCTCAATAATCCGCGCCGCTTCGAGCAAATCATCTACCACGTAGTCAGGGGAAAGAGTTTGGCTAGCTGCCACCTCAGCACCGTAACCCGTTCGCACTAGGAAGGTTATTGCTCCTACCCTCTGCCCCAACTCGATATCGCAAGGCTTGTCACCGATGACAAAGGTATCTTGGGGGTTGAACCCGTATTTTTCTGCTGCCTGTTCTACTAAACCCGTTCGCGGTTTGCGACACTGACAGTCGTCTAGGGGAGTATGCGGGCAAAAGTAAATATCTTCTAGGTAGACACCTGCATGGGCTAGAAGTTCCCGCAGTCGTTGGTGAATTTTACCGAGACGAACCTCATCAAAGAAGCCTCTACCAATGCCAGATTGATTTGTGACTGCAACCAAACCCAGCCCCATTTCCTGCATCAGGCGCAAACCCTCAGCCGCCCGCGGCAGCAGTTCTACCCGGCACGGGTCAGATAGATAGTGGCACTCCTTAATAATTGTGCCGTCACGGTCTAGCAAAACAAAACGCCGCTGCATAGTCTTACATCGGAAGTTCAAATCTGTATTCATTTGACTTGTTCGCCCAAAAGCAAGTCTTGGTATTCTTTCATTTTTGAATGATCTCTTGCGGTCAAACTGTGATAATAATCGTTGAGAATCATCCTTCTTTTTTCGGGAACTAAACAATCCGCACTTTGATCTCGCTGATATATTAACTGAAGGTGATGATAATTATTTGCCACCAATGTTGACTGTTCGCAACTGACTACTTGCCATTTATCATCAAGATTAACATCAGCGGGTGACTGATACCCCAATGGGTCTAAACCGTGACAACTGTAAACAAAAAAGTAGCCGCCATCGCCTATGCTTTTCTCGACCCATTGCACATAGCTATCTACTACCTCGACAGTCATTTCTTGAAAACTAGCCAAGGCCAACACGACATTTGGCTTGATATCTAAACAATTTATTGCATTGCATTCTACGAGAGTAATATCTGCATCTTCAATGGCTACTCCTGTTCCTAAATCAGATTGGGCATCTTGACCTTTTAATAAATGCCCGATCCGAATATCGGGGAGAGCTTGTTTTAAAAAATGGTATTGCAATAATATACTTTCGGGAATGTCTACTATCACTACCTTGGATTTGGGGAATAACACTTTCCAGATATAGGATAGTAAACCGTATCCTCCTCCGATTTCTACTATGACATCCGGCTCTTTCTTGATATTGGCAAGCAACTTAAATGCAAAATAAGCCTGTCGCAGAAAATTTCCCGAAACATTTTGACTGCCGAGAGCAAACTTCTTAGGAGGGTTGCCAGCATCTGGTTCTGGGATCTGAATAATTTTTTGATAAATTGATTCTCCCTGATATAGCTCGTAAGAGAGAGGGAGAGAATCGTCAGTTGTCCTTCCATAAAATCCATAGGTCAGCCCAGATGTGGGATTAGCTAAATTATCTAAGCGTTCAACAGATATATCCTGCATAGACTTGATCTCCAAGTATTTTCTCCATTCCGAAGAGACCATTTCATTTTTGTTTGAAGAAGCTACTTGGATTCTCTTTAAAAGGAATTCTTCATCGCCAGCATTCAAAATTCTGTAGCTTGGGTTCATAATCTAGCTCCTTAAGTTAGTCAACAGTCAATTTAATTTGATTTCATTCCCCGAAAAAAGTTCTCTGCTACAGCATATGATTCAGGCGTACCAATGTCTAGAAATCGACCTTGATTGCCGTAGCCGTAAAGCCCTCGCTCCATCCAAGCGGGAAACATCTCTCGCTCCAAGGATACAGGAATGCCTTCGGGAATAGTTAAAAGCAGGGAGCGATCGAGCAAGTAGATGCCAGCATTAATCCAGCCAGACCCCTCAGTAGCGCCCTTTTCTTCAAACTTCAGCACTCGCCCGTCCGCGTCCACTTGCACTCGACCGTAACGCCTAGTGTCGGACACTTGGGTGAGCAGTAGCGCTACCTCTGCGCCTTTGCCGGCCCGCCACGCCCAAAACTCGCCCAAATTCGCATCACAAAAAGAGTCTCCGTTCATCACCAACACAGAACTAGACTGAATCAGTGGCAGCGCCAAGCGCAAGGCTCCGGCAGTGTCTAGTTGGGAGGTTTCTTGAGAATATAAGAGGCGCATACTGCCACAGGCATCACCGAAGGCAATTTTTACCTGTTCGCCCATGTAGCCTGTACACAAGACAGCTTTTTTGATGCCCGATCGGGCTAACTGTTGCAAGAGGTATGCTAAGAAGGGGCGATCTTGAACTTCAGCTAGGACTTTAGGGCGGTCACGAACGACCGATCGCAGCCTCGTTCCCAATCCGCCCGCAAGAATAACTGCCGTACAAGCTTGGGGGTCAGACAAACTGAAACTTTTCTTAGATTCAGACATTTTTAAAAGCCGACCTTCCGAGCATTTGGTATCCTTTGAGCAGTTCTTTGATGCCATCATCTATGGATCGTTTAGCTTCAAAGCCAGCCTCTCGCAACCGCTGGTTGGAAACGATGTAATTTCGCTTGTCAGGGTCGCTACCTATAGGTGCAAAGTGAATGTAGAAGTTGGGCACGTACTCCTTGACTTTTAGCGCTAATTCAGCTTTTGATAAGTTAGCTGCATCCAGCCCGACGTTGTAGGGTTTTCCTACCATCCGATCGGAGTTTTTAATGCAGTGAATCATGCAGTCTGCTACATCTCGAATGTGTATGTAATTGCGCTTGAAGTCTTTTTCAAAAATTACCAGGTAGCCGTCCGTAATGGCGGTGTAAACAAAGTGGTTTACCAGCAAATCCAGTCGCATTCGGGGGGCCATGCCGAATACTGTAGCTAAGCGGAGGGTGACGACGTTGGGGGTTTCCAACAGTTCTAATTCGGCCTGAACTTTGGTTTGACCGTACAGAGAAATTGGATCTAGTGGCGTATCTTCGGTACAGTAGGTGTCGCCGCTCTTAGTGCCGTAACCGCTGTTAGTATTGGGGTAAATAACTAGCTGTTGCGGGCTGCGAAGGCGGTTGATGAGCTGTATGGCCTCCAGATTAGTTGATTTGGTTAGGCTGAGGTCGCGTTTGCAAGCTGAGGCTCCGACAACTGCGGCTAGAGGTATAATGACATCTGCATTTTTAATCGAGCGCTGCATCAATTCTTCATCCCGTACATCGCCGAGGATAAAATCAAAGGCGGGGTTGGCACAAAGATGGAAGAGGGTATTTTGATTGTAGATAAGGTTGTCGATTGCGGTGACTCGGTATCCAGCGTTGAGTAGATGCTCACACAAAACTGAACCTAAATAGCCAGCGCCTCCAGTAACAAGTACATTCACAGTCATTTTTTTGTTTACTCCAACACCTGTCAAGTCATCATAAAGCGTCCGGTTCATAAAATCAACACCTGTGATCAGCTAAACGAGAAAGCTTGTTCGCGTCCCACCCCGTTTCATTGACTTAAAGCCTAATTTATTTATCAGAGGATGAACAATACTTTAGTGAAACTAACTCTCTCAACTAGGTTCTTTTTTACAGTATTTAGAGCTTAACAGACCGCTCGCTCATCTTCCCAGCTTCCTCCCTTATGCCCACACCTTCCAAGGAGCCTCCCCATTATCCCACAATTCGTTCAAATACTTATACTCCCGGTAAGTATCCATCACGAAAAAGAAACCGTCGTGACGGTATGCCATCAACTTCCCTTCCTCAGCCAAACGCTGCAGTGGTTCTTGTTCTAAAACACAGTCATCTCCCCCCAAATAATCAAAAATGCGACGGTTGAGTACCATATATCCCGCACTTGCCACCCCATCTAACAGAGGTTTTTCGATAAATTTCTTGACGATCCCCTCACCGTCTAGTTGTAAAATTCCGTAGCGAGAAACTGGTTGCACCGCAGTTATAGTTGCTAACCTGTTGTGCATTTAAATTGAATGTCAAAAAATAATCTAAGTCTTGTGGGGAGTAGGGGTTGGGCGTCTCGCCCGCCCTGAATATGCAATTTAAATGCGTGACAGCTTAGCTTCCTGTGAGAATTGTGAAAATCAACTAGCTGATTAATATCTACATCAGCTAGGCCATCTCCATATGTTACCATAAAATTATCGCTGTCGATATATTTTTCGATACGCTTGACGCGCCCTCCAGTCATGCTTTCCCAGGCAGTTTCCGCCAGGCTTACTTGAAAATATTGCTCCTGGTGTTCTTCGTGATAGGTAATCTGATTTTGGCGGCCCAGGCTAATAGTAAAATCATTATTCATCGCTTCATAATTCAGGAAATACTCCTTAATCATGTTGCCTTTGTAGCCCAAGCATACAATAAAGTTCAGGAATCCGTAGTGGGCATAGGTCTTCATAATGTGCGAGAGAATCGGTCGCCCGCCCACATCAACTAGGGGCTTGGGACGAAATTCTATTTCTTCTCGGAGACGTGTCCCCAAACCGCCGGCTAGTATAACTACTTGCATTTTTTCACCGTTGTAAACCTCATCAACTCTCTAGTTACAACAGTGGAATCCTGGGAAGCGAACAGGCTCAATAAACTCGCTTTCAAATATGCGATCGAGCAAATAACCCAATTTAGGTATATCAGCCGGAATCCCGTCCTTCATCTTTCGATAATCCCGATCGCAACTAATCACCCCTCGGTTAGTATAAGCGATCCACTGACCCCGATATTTCTTCAACTCCCGGCGATTAGCTTTATACCACTCCTTAGCTGTTGCATATTCTCCTTCCATATTTTCACCTCATAATTTTCCCTCAACTCATCCTCGCATCTACCATCATCCGCACCACATCATGCATCTTATACTTCGCCTCCCAGCCCAATTTTTCTTTGGCCTTACCCGGATTTCCCCTCCCAACTGCAATCTCCGTCGGTCTGTAAAGACTCGCATCCGTTACCAAATGTTCCTGCCAATCCAAACCCGCAGCAATAAACGCTGTCTGCACAAACTCCTCCAAAGGATAACTTACACCCGTCGCAATTACATAATCGTCCGGTTCTTCCTGCTGCAACATCAAATACATCGCCTCCACATATTCCGGCGCCCAACCCCAGTCCCGCTGCACTGAAATATTTCCCAAATGCAGTTTTTCCGAACTACCCGCAGCAATTCGGCACACAACAGATACAATTTTTTGGGTGACGAACCTCTCCGGCCGCAGGGGCGACTCGTGATTGAAGAGAATACCAGAACACGCAAACAAATTGTACGCTTCTCGATAATTTGCTACTTCCCAAAATGCCGTTGCTTTCGCTACCGCGTAAGGACTTCTGGGGCGAAAAGGGGTATTTTCATCGGCTGGATTGCCTCCGGTATCCCCAAAACATTCGCTGGAACTGGCGTTGTAAAGTTTGATTTTGCCGCCTGTAAACCGAATTGCTTCTAACAGATTCAATGTGCCTGTGGCAATGCTTTCGAGGGTTTCTACGGGTTGTTCAAAAGACAGACCGACGGAACTTTGGCCTGCTAGATTGTACACTTCGTCGGGCTCAATTTTCGCTAGTACCTGCAAGACGCTGCGAAAATCGTTGAGAGACATGGATTCTAGTTTTACTCTGTCTCGGATGCCCAAACGGGCCAGGTTCCCGAAACTAGACATTTGGGCGTCCCTGGATGTGCCACAAACTTCATAACCTCGATCGAGCAAAAGTTTCGCTAAATAAGCTCCGTCCTGACCTGAGATACCACAAATCAGTGCTTTTTTCATATAAACTATTTACTTTGATGATTCGGCGGTTGAAACCGATCCTACACAAACAAAATCTGCCTCCGCAGACTAAGAAGTAGGTTGGGTTTGCTATCGTTCAACCCAACTTACATATTTTGGATTTTACTTAAGCTGACTGTCGGCCACTCCCTAGTCCGCCAGGGAATGAATTCCCTGTCTAATAGCTAAAGTCCTCTTAAGAGGACTAATGAGTTTAAAAGTCTTCTTCTGACTTTTTTTAAGAAGACTAATAAGTTTAAAAGTCTTCTTCTCAGTCCTCTTAAGAGGACTTTAGCTTTGAGGCAGGGGTTTCAACCCCTGCCGGACGGCTGGACTGCCGGAAAGAAGTCAGGGATCTAACCTTCCCAACGTTCGGCGACCAATTCAGCCAAGTCAACCACCCGCTGACTGTAGCCCCACTCATTGTCGTACCAAGCCAAAACCTTCACCATGTCGCCATCCATCACCAGCGTCAAGCTGGAATCCAGAATCGAAGAAGCATCACTTCCGCGATAGTCGCATGAAACTAAAGGCAAATCGTTGTACTCCAAAATCCCTTTCATGGAGCCTTCGGCGGCTTCTTTGAAAACTTGATTTACTTGCTCGGTAAAAGTCTTTTTCTCTACCTGAGCCACAAAATCAACTACCGACACATTAGGAGTCGGGACGCGCATGGCGATACCATTTAACTTGCCCTTCAATTCTGGAATCACCAAAGCCACAGCTTGTGCTGCTCCGGTAGAAGTCGGCACAATATTCATTGCTGCCGCCCGGGCCCGCCGCAAGTCGCGGTGGCTAGCATCCAGCAAGCGCTGGTCGCCAGTATAGCTGTGGGTAGTGGTCATCATGCCTTTGACGATGCCAAAATTTTCGTGCAGCACTTTCAGTACAGGAGCCAGACAGTTGGTAGTACAGCTAGCATTGCTGATGACTGTGTAGTCACTGTGCTTGTAGTTGTGGTGGTTGACTCCCATCACATAAGTGCCAACTTCAGAACCCTTGCCGGGAGCGGTAATTAGCACTTTTTTAGCGCCGGCAGTGATATGCTTCGATGCACCAGCTTGGTCAACGAAGACGCCGGTTGATTCAATAATCAGATCAATACCCCAATCTTTCCAAGGCAAGTTTAGCGGGTTGCGATCGCTCACGCATTTAACTGTCTTCCCATTTAGGGTAATGGAATTTTCATCCGCACTGATGTCCACATTCTTCAACGTTCCCATCATGGAATCGTATCTGAGCAAGTGAGCATTACTTCTGGGATCGGAAGTGTCATTAATAGCTACCAACTCTAGCTGGCTGTTTTCTCTGCCCAGCCAGCAGCGCGCAAAACTGCGCCCGATACGTCCAAAACCATTGATCGCGACTCGAATCACTTTAGTACCTCCTAACGATGGCAGCCCCTAGCTCAGGCTTAAATTTTGGAAAAATTTAAGAATTGACTTTTGACATTCTCACCGGACTAAAGCCACGGTGATTCCCAAACCTCACGATTTGAGTTTCTGCTTCATCGCAACTGCCTCCACCCACAAGGAGTTTTCTGGTCTTATGTTCGCTCCACAGACTAACCCCGCTAGCCCAGCGGTTTTTATGCGTCGAATACCTAAAAGGAATTCTTATCTGTTGTTTTGATTCCAGGGATGTTTACCATTGCCCTATCCTCTTTTCCCGGTCTACCGATTTGTCTGCGCCGCCAGTTGTACTGGACTTCGCTCGTTAGGCTGTCTGAATCCATCGTCGCGGGTGGGTCATTGACCAAACTATAGTTTAATATAAAGCGGTCTTAAAACGACGGGGTTTCCGCCCACCTTTCTGATGACACCAGATCATATCGCAAAGCTCGATCCTTTCTAACTTTTTGTGTTTATCAAAAAACCTGAACTTTTCTAGAAGGCTGAAATTGCAAGGCAGAAGGCATTAGGCTTTCTGCTGCTGCTTACTGATGTTACAAAGTAAACGATTTCTTAGAATATTCGGGTAAATCATTGTAGAACCTGGTAATATGGTTGGAAAACGCAAAAATACCCCCTAGCGATGACCAGATATGTCACACCACGAGAAGCTTGCAAAATCTTGCAAGTCTCAGACAAAACCCTTAGAAACTGGGAACTTGTCGGCAAAATATCAGCAATCAGAACTCCCTCTAACCAGCGACGCTATGATATCGACAGCGTTCTCGGAACCGGACATGACCGAGTTACAGCCATCTACGCCAGGGTCAGCAGCTACAAACAGCGCGAAGACCTTGATAGGCAAGTCAGTTACCTCCAAAGCCTCTATCCGCAAGCTAAAGTCTTTAAAGACATCGGAGGCGGACTCAACTTCAAAAGAAAAGCGCTTCTTGCCCTTCTGGGACAAGTCATGTCAGGAGATATCTCAGCAGTTGTGGTCGGACACCAAGACAGACTGTGCCGGTTTGGTGGCGACCTTATCAAATGGATCTGCGAGCAAAACAATTGCCAACTCATGGTTCTCAGCAGAAACGAGTTGTCTCCAGAACGAGAAATGGTTGAAGATGTGCGACATGAAGTCGTGCGATTAGTGGAATCTGTTCCACAAGAACTGAGGAGCCTTCTTCTCCAGGAAATTCTTTCTTCCTGTTCCCATGTAAAAGGGTCATAGAGACCCCGCCAGTGTTCAGAGTAAGTAATGAAATGGGCATTAAGCAAGGCACAGAAGCTTAATATACTCTTAGCCTAAAAGGGTAAATCAAGCGAGGGAAAGTCTCATGAGGGTTAACGAAAGTGAATCTTCCTAAGTTCCGTTATCCATTAAGATGTGAAATCAGGCTGATACACATCAACCAAAAGGTAAGTAGAGCGGTAGTTAGATGTCTTCAATAACTACGGAAGAACTAAGCCTCTACCGGAATATAGAAGGAACCCAAATGAGACGGATGTTCAACGCACGAAACATGGTAAGCCCTATGGGTTCTCATCCTTATGAGTAAACCAACCGCAAGGAAGGTGAAAACCTAGAGGGTAAAGGAGGTTGGAGAAAGCAAACGCTCTTGTGTAATGCAAGAGATAAGGGTTCAAAATTTGCCCCGAATCGAAAGATTGCAAACTTCCAACTGGTCTTAAACGATAAAACACTGTAAAGAATCCAAACCAAGATGGAAGATAGAACCAGTAATGGTATCGGAATCACGGAACTCAATTCAGAATGGGCAAACCTTAACTGGAAGTCCATTAAGAAGAATGTTAGGAAACTAAGACAGCGAATTTATCGGGCAACCCAGAACAAAGAGTGGAATAAGGTTAGAAACCTTATGAAACTTATGCTACGGAGTTATTCTAACCTGCAATTGTCTGTAAGACGAGTTACTCAGGAGAATCGGGGGAAGGGAACGCCAGGTATTGATGACCAGACAATTCTTAACCCAGCACAAAGAATACAACTAATCCAAGAAATGGGAAATTATACTCCTTGGAAGGCAATTCCAACCAAAAGAGTTTACATACCTAAATCCGACGGTAAGAAAAGACCTTTGGGCATTCCGACTATCAAAGACCGAGTATTACAGGCAATAGTTAAAAACTCTTACGAGCCGCATTTTGAATCTAAGTTTGAAGCTAATTCGTATGGCTTTAGACCAGGTAGAAGTACCAATGACGCAATAGAGCAATGCTTCAGTCGTCTACAAAAAGGTAAAGACACATGGGTTCTTGATGCCGATATCAAAGGAGCTTTTGACAACATTAACCACGACTTCATCCTCGACGCAATCAAAGAGCTTCCAGGAAAAGAGCTAATTAAACAATGGTTAAAGGCAGGTTACGTTGAAGCTGAGGTATTCAACCCTACAACTAGCGGAACCCCCCAAGGTGGCATAATAAGCCCCCTACTGGCGAACATTGCACTAGACGGATTGGATAAGCTTCTTACGAAGTACACAAAAATATCCACCCAAATCCGAAAAAGTGGTAAGAGACAGGGGCAGCAAGAGAACGTAAAATCACCAAAATACGGATTTATCCGATATGCTGATGATTTTCTAATCACCGCTAGAACCGAGGAAGATACTAAAGCAGTAGTGCCTATAGTCGAGGACTGGTTGAAAGAAAGAGGACTGACTTTAAACCAAGACAAAACCACTATCGCCTAGATAGGTACAGGAATTAACTTTCTTGGGTTTAATCTACGACAGTATAAAGGAAAACTATTAACCAAGCCTCAAAAGGAAAAAGTTTTAGCATTCCTTCAAGAACTGCGTGACTGGTTGAGAGTAAATAAAAGCCTTCCACAAGATGTCGTAATAACACATCTCAATCAACAGCTAATCGGATGGGCTAACTACTACAGAGCGGGGGTGAGTAAAGAAACATTCTCTTACGTTGACCACATGGTTCACAAAATGCTGTGGGCATGGGCAATCAGGAGACACCTGAAAAAGGGTAAAGAGTGGGTGAAGAATAAATACTTCCGCGAATTAAAAGGGAAGGAATGGAACTTCACAACGGGAGCATGTCACTTTTGCAATAAGTATTTATACTTGTGCAGTTTTTGGCGGTCTACCAATTAAGCCATTTAAGTAA